>DATAEV010000173.1:0-6076 GCA_036257875.1 Actinomycetota bacterium
GGTCCAGCTCGTCGACCTCGTGAAACGCTTCGGCGAGTTCACGGCCGTCGACGGCATCAGCCTCCAGATGCCCTCGGGCGAGTTCTTCTCCCTGCTGGGGCCATCGGGATGCGGGAAGACCACGTCCCTGCGGATGATCGCCGGGTTCGAGCGCCCGACGGAAGGGCAGATCCTGCTCGACGGCGTCGACATGGCTCAGACGCCGCCCCACAAGCGCGACGTCAACACCGTGTTCCAGAACTACGCGTTGTTCCCCCACCTGACCGTCGAGGAGAACGTGGCGTTCGGGCTCAAGTACCAGAAGGCGTCCAGACAGGAGATCCGTGAGCGCGTCGGGCGCGCGCTGGAGCTCGTGCAGATGAGCCAGTTCGTCCGCCGACGCCCCAACCAGCTGTCCGGCGGCCAGCAGCAACGGGTGGCGCTCGCGAGGGCGTTGATCCTGAACCCCAAGGTCCTTCTGCTCGACGAGCCGCTCGGCGCGCTCGACGCCAAGCTCCGCAAGCGGCTGCAGATCGAGCTGAAGGCGTTGCAGGAGGAGGTCGGGATCACGTTCATCTACGTGACCCACGACCAGGAAGAAGCGCTCACGATGTCGGACCGTATCGCGGTGATGTCGCAGGGCCGGGTGGAGCAGGTGGGCAAGCCAAAGGAGATCTACGAGAACCCGGCCACCGCCTACGTCGCCGACTTCCTGGGGGTCTCGAACCTGATGGACGCCGAGGCGGCGGGGCCTGCCCCCGATGGATGCAGGGTGAAGCTTGGAACGTTCGAGCTCCTCGCCGGCCAGGGGGAGCCCGACGCGGTCGGGCCGTGCAAGGTGACGATCCGTCCGGAGCGGATCGACATCGAACCGCAGGGGACCGCGGGCGAGAACCGGATCCCCGGGATGGTCGAGCGCGTCGTGTACGTCGGCGCGACGCTCCAGGTCTTCCTCCACCTGGCGTCGGGGCAGACGATCCAGGCCTGGATCCCGAACGACGGCGACGCCCAGTCGCGCGGTTCCGGCGACGCGATCATGGCGTATCTCCCGGCCGACGCCCTCCGCGTGCTCCCCGGCGGGGGCACGGCCGTCCTCGCCGCGGCGGAGCTGGACGTCGCGAGCGGCTGACCCGGTCGCTCAGAACTGGTTCGCGAGGTCTCCCAGGCCGGCGCCGCTGCGCTGACCCTTCGTGAACGCGCGGTAGAGCAGGTACGCGACGAGCCCGACCACGATCGTGGAGCCCAACATGAACGTCGCCGCCGCGTTGATCGCGGGCGTCGGCTGGCTGCGCGCGAAGCTGTAGATCTTGACCGAGAGCGGCTCGCTGGTCGCGGGCCCGGAGAGGTAACGCACCGTGACGAAGTCGTCGATCGTGTCGGCGAACACGATCGCTGCACTGGCGAAGATCGCCGGGTAGAGCATCGGAAGGAGGACAGCCCGGATCGATTGCCTCGGCGTCGCGCCCAGATCCATCGCCGCCTCCTCGTAGTCCTTCCCGATCGACAGCAATCGCGCGCGCACGATGATGACCGGATACGAGAGCTGGAAGGTCACGAGCCCCAGGATCTGCGCCGGGGTGCCGAGGGGAACGAACTTCAGCAGGAAGGAGAACACGAAGAACAGGGCCAGTCCCAGGATGATCTCCGGCATCACGAACGAGAGCAGCATCACGAAGTTCGCGCCGGCCGCCACCCTGCCGCGCCACCGATCGATCCCCAACGCGAAGGCGACCCCCAGCGGGACCGCGATCACCATCGTGCTCAGCGAGAGCTTCAGGCTCTGGATCACGGCGGAGTGGAGCTCCGGATCGTGCAGGAGGGAGTCGGACGGGTCGGTCCACCACCACTGGAGGCTGAACAGGTGGACCGAGCTGCTCGAGCGGCTGTTGTTGAACGAGACCGCGATCGCGATCACCAGTGGGAGCAGGGACCAGACGATGTACCCCCAGGTGACGGTGGCGAGGATCGTCGGTCTCCGCCACGGGTTGCGGACCCATCGGCGGACGAAGCCACCGCGAGCTCGTGGAAGGGCGCGCGTCTGCGGACCGCTGAGGACGTGTTCGCTCATCGCGTCTCCAACGACCTCGCCGTGCTTCGCAGGTAGTAGAACATCGGGATGAGGAGCAAGGTCATCAGGATGATGACGAAGACGGCGGCCCGCGGGCCTTGGCCGGTCGAACCGTAGGCCTCGTCGATCAGGTTGCCGAGCATCGTGGTCCTCGGCGACTGCGACAGGAGGTTGTTCGTGTAGTAGTCGCCGAACATCGGGAGCGACACGATCACGAGCGCGGCGAGGATGCCGGGACGCGAGAGCGGCAGGGTGACGCGGAAGAAGGTCCTGGCCGGACCGGCCCCCAGATCACGACCGGCCTCCAGCAGGTTGGCGTCGATCCGGTCCAGGAACGCGTACAAGGGCAGGACCATGTACGGGATGTAGCCGTATATCAGTCCCATGATCACGGTCGACGGTCGCCCACTCAGCCAATCGACCGGTTGCGGGACCAGGTGGAGGAACGTCAGGATCTTGTTGATGTATCCGTCGGTGTCGAGCAGGTTGATCCAGGCGAGCATGCGCATCAGGTAACTGATGAAGAACGGTGCGATCAAGAGTGCAAGGAGGAGCGTCTTCCGCCTCCCGCCGAAGCGGGCCACGTAGTACGCCACCGTGTATGCCAGGAACAGACAGAGGGCGCTCGCGATGACGACGTACTCGAAAGTGTGGATGTAGACGTGGCGGTAGAGCCCGAACGAATCGTCGAGCACCTTCCCGAACTGTTCCCCGCTCCACCACCACGGCTCGTAGACCGGCAGCGGGTTCCGGAAGATCTGGTCGACGGTGCCGAAGGCGATCGAGATGACCGTGTACAGCGGCAGGACGAACAGGATCGCGAGCCAGAGCGTCGCCGGGAACGTGAACGAGGGCCAGAACCAGCGCGGATAGAGGACCCCCTCCTCGGCCGCCCCGCCCGAGCGGCGACGACGTCGACGGGCGGGCTCGGCCTCGCTAGGAGCCGACACCGGCGGTGAACTCGGACCAGATCTCGTGCCAGTGGTCGTCGACGTCCGCCGAAAGGGGACCTTCGCGATACCCGATCGCGAAGTCGCTCTCGCGCACCGCGGCGTCCGGCATCCACGGAGCCACGTACATCGCTGGCGCCGCCCAGCTCGAGGACCGTTTCGAGTACAGGCCCTGCGTCTCCGTGAGCGCGTTCACGTCTGCTCGTGTCTGCGGCGGCTGGTAGCCGTTCCAGGAGAAGTTATCCATCGCGTGACGGAACGAGATCCAGAAATTGATGAACTCGTGGGCCAGCCGCGGGTGTTCCGCGTTCTTCGGGATCGCGATCAGGTCGTTGTCGATCGGACCTTTGCGATCCTCGGGGAACCAGTAGCCGAAACCCTCGTACGCGGCCTCGGTATAGGGGGCGGCATAGCCCCAGCCCGCGACGACGTCACCAGACCACGCCGTCGTGACCGAGAACTTGTCGTTCTGCAGCTTGTTGTAGGAGGCGTCGTAGGCGATCCGCGGGTCCACCGCATCGATCATGGCCAGAAGGTCGGTGCGCACCGTCTCGAGGTCGGCATCGTTGCCCGTGTTCAGGTCCGTGATGCCGTTCTTCATCAGCGCGATCGCCATCACGTCGCGATAGCTGGGGTAGACGCCGACCTTGCCTTTGTACGTCGGGTCCCACAGGATCGACCACGGGTTGTCCATCCCGTGGATGACCTCGTCGGGGATCTGATCACGCCGGTAGCCGATGCCGGTCGTGTAGATCGTGTACGGCACCGAGTAGCGCCAGCCCTGGTCGTAGTACGGGTTCTGGAACGCGGCCCAATTGTCCTGCTGGAGCGCCGGGATCAGATCGTGGTTCAGCGGTTGGAGCAGGTCGGCGGCGACGAGCTTGCCGAGCACGTCGATCGTCGGGAAGAAGACGTCAGCCTTGATCTTGCCGCTTTGCAGCTTCTGGACACCCTCGTCCATGTTGTTGAACGTCGTTGCGCCGGAGAACTTGATGCCGTTGTCCCCGTACTGCTGCACGAATTGGTTGATCACGTACTTCCACATGTAGACCGCCCAGTTGAGGATCTGGAGCGTGGCGCCCTCTTCGATCGGGGTGTCGGTCGCGATCGGCTCGCCGTTCATCGGCAGCGTCACCGGATGGTCGGGCGTTGCGATCTCGAACGCGGACGATCCGCTCGTGCTCGCCCCCGGCTTCGAACAGGCATCCAGGATGGCGGACATCGTCGGGATGGCCGCGGCCGTTCCCCCCGCCCGAACGAGGAACTCACGACGGGACAGATCCCTCACGTGACGCATCGCTTCCTCCCCACATCGAGCCGGTAGCAGAAACCCTGACCGGCGGTTCAAATCGTGCAGGCGGTGAGTACCATAGCCAGCCCGCGCTATGCAAGGGACGCCGGGCACAACCCGTTCGAGCTAGTCCGCCCCTGGCCAGCTCGGCGGTCTCTCTCCGTGGTACGCACTCGGTCGTGCGCTGGATCATCTGCGTCCGAGCCGGGCGCGGCCCGGCTATCATCCGTGCCTCTTCACCGGGCCGATCGAAGGGACGAGGGGTCGCCGTGCCTGACGTTGCAGCCGAACCCACCTTGTTGGTCGAGGATCTGGGCTCCATCCGGCGGCTGACGCTGAACCGCCCCGACGCCCTCAACGCCCTGAACGGGGAGCTCACGGAGGCGATCTCGGTGGCGATCCGAGCGGCCGGCGCCGACGAGACGGTCTCCGTCGTGATCCTGCGCGGTGCCGGCAGGGCGTTCTGCGCCGGGTACGACTTGAACGAAGACGCAACCGGTGGCGCCCTGGACGCGCGCCATTGGTTCGACGAGCTGCGCGCCTCCACCGCGAAGATGCTCGAGATCTTCGATTGCCCCAAACCCGTGATCGCGTCGGTGCAGTCCTATTGCCTCGCGGGCGGGACCGACCTGATGCTCGCCTGCGACCTCGCGGTCGCCGCCGAGGACGCGTACTTCGGGTACGTCGACGTGCGGTTCGGCTCCGGGGTCGTGTCGATGTTCCTGCCGTGGGTCGTCGGGATGCGCGCCGCCAAGGAGCTCCTGTTCACCGGCGAGGACCGGGTTCGCGCCGACGAGGCGCTGCGCCTGGGGCTCGTGAACCGCGTCGTCCCTCGCGACCGGCTCGACGACGCGACGCTGGAGCTGGCCGAAGAGATCGCGAAGATCGAGCCCTTCGTCGTCCAGACGTCCAAGCGCGCGGCGAACCGTGCCTGGGACGTCGCCGGGTTCCGCGCGGCGATGGCGTCCAACACCGAGCTCGACGTGATGATCGAGACCGCGAACCTCCCGGCGCGCGACGAGTTCCGCCGGATCACCCAGGAACAGGGGCTGAAGGCGGCGATCGCGTGGCGCGACGCGAGGTTCCGCGGTGATGGAGGGTGACGCCGGGGTGGCGGCTCGAGCCGCTGCTGGCGCCGCGGTCGATCGCGATCATCGGGGCCTCTGAGGCCGCTGACTCCTGGGCTCCCGAGATCGAGCGGTCCCTCCGGCACCTCGGATACCAGGGCGCCCTGTACCCCGTGAACCCGAAGTACGACACCGTGTGGGGGTTGCCCTGCGTGCCGTCGATCGAGGACCTTCCCCGGAACGTCGACCTGGTCGTCTTCGTGGTCCCCGCTCGCATCGTGGTCGGGATGATCGACGACTGCGCGGCGCAGGGCGTCCGGTCGGTGATGGTCGTCTCGTCCGGGTTCGCGGAGGCGGGCGACGAGGGCCGCGCGTTGCAGGAACGGCTGCGGGAGGCGGCGCTCCGGCACCACCTGCCGGTGCTCGGCCCCAACGTCGAGGGGTTCGTGAACTACGTCGACCGCGTCGCGCCGTACGGCACGACCCCGCCGGCCGCGCCCGTCGCCGGATCGATCAGCGTGATCTCGCAGTCGGGAACCGTCGCGTGGACGATGAACCAGATGGCCTCGGACCGCGGCGTCGGCCTGCGGATCATCCTGGGTGTCGGCAACGAGGCGGTGCTCGGTCTCGGCGACCTCTTCTCGTGGGCGGCCGCCGACCCGCACACGAAGGTCGTCACGTCGTACGTGGAGACCATGCGTGATGTGGCGGGGATCGGGCG
>DATAEV010000270.1:0-4857 GCA_036257875.1 Actinomycetota bacterium
CCGGGGAGCACGAGCCCATCCTCGACGGGGTACGACGCGTCGGCGTTCGACGCGACGAGCGATGCTCCGCGCTGGATCAGGACGCTCGCGGCGGCGAGCTCCGCGTAATCGAACCCGCGGTCCCAGCCGACCACGACCGTCTCAGCATCGGCGGCGCTCCTGTCAACCACGGTGAGGCCGGCCGCGACGAGCGCCGTTCGGAGCCCCTCCTCGCCCAGGACGAAGGCGCTCGCGACCGAGCGCTCGCGGAGCAGCGTCGCGGTCGCGAGCGCCGACGTCTCGACCTCCTCCGGCGCCGCTCGGATCCCCATCCCGGTGAGGTGGGCCGCGATCGCTTCGGGGGTCCGGGAAGAGTTGTTCGTCAGGAATGCCAGCCCCTTCCCAAGGCTCCGCAGGGTGGCCAGCGTCTCGGCGGCCCCGTCGATGGCCTCCGCTCCGCGATAGAGCACACCGTCGAGGTCGAACAGGAAGGCGTCGTAGCGGTCCGCGATCATCCAGCGCCGGTCATGATCGGCCGGCGCCGGACAGTCGGGCGAGCACCTGTTCGTAGTGCGAGACCCCCGGAGCAAGGGCGTTGGCGAGCTTCGCATGACCCAGCGCACGTTGGCGTTGGCCGGTCCGCTCGCACGCCAGGGCCAGCGCGAAATGCGCGTAGTCGTCGGAAGGGTTCAGGGCCACTGCCTTCGTGAACTCCCGCCTGGCGCGTGTCGCTCGACCGGACATGAACAGGGCTCGGCCGAGGGCCTCGCGGATCGACGCCTTGTCGGGCTCGAGGAGCTTCGCACGCCCGAGGATCAAGGCCGCGGCGTGGGGGTGGCCGTCGTGGAGCATCGCGCTGCCGCGCGCGAAAAGATCGTAGGCAGGTGCCGGCTGTTCGTGCCTGCTATACAGGGCAGGTGCCACGTCTGTTCCCCTTCCGCGGCCTGCAGTACGACCCTTCCGTTGCGGGGCCCTTGGATCGACTGACGGCCCCGCCCTACGACGTTATCAGCGAGTCCGATCAAGAGGGACTTCGGGCGCGCAGCCCGTACAACATCGTGCACGTCGACCGGACGGAAGCTGCCGGGAGCGACGGAGCGTCCGGCTATGCCATCGCCGGCTCCCTCCTCGCCGACTGGCGCGGATCGGGCGTGCTCAGGCCGTCCGACGTTCCGAGCTACTACGGCTACGAGCTGCGCTACGCGTTGGATGGGGTCCGCCACCGGCTCCGCGGGATCGTCGGCGCCCTCGAGCTGGAGCCATGGGGCGGGAACGTCCTACCGCACGAGCACACGATGCCCGGTCCGATCGAGGACCGGTTGCGATTGCTCCGTGCCACGAGGACACACCTGTCGCCGATCTACGGCACGATCTCCGGACCGTGCGCGCACCTGAACGAGCTCCTCGACCGCACGGTGGATGGCGATCCGATCGCGAACGTCCGCGACCACGAAGGGGTCGAACACCGGATGTGGGCGATCGACGGTCACGAGGATGTGACGTCGTGGCTCGCCGACGAGCCGCTCCTGATCGCGGATGGCCACCATCGGTACGCGACCGCCTTGGCGTACCGCGACGAGCGTCGTGCGGCCGACGGCCCCGGGCCATGGGATCGGATCCTGAGCCTGGTGGTCGACGCGGGGAGCGAGGAGGTTCCGGTCCTCCCATACCATCGCGTCCAGATCGAAGGGGAACCGCCGACCGGAGGCCAGCCTGCGGCGGATCTGACCGACGTGCTCGCCAACACGGACGATCTCCAGCTCCGATACGGAACGGTGACGAAGGTCGCTGATACGGTCACGTACCGCGTCCATCGCCTGCGAGGGCGCCCGCCGACCGTCCTCGCGCTCCATGAGCAGCTCTTGGATCGGGTCGCTCCGGGCGACGCGCTGCGATTCACGCACGTCGCGGCTGACGCCGACGCCGCCGTGCGCGACGGGTCTGCGATCTCCGCGTACCTGCTGCCGGGCACCACTCCCGAGCGCGTGCGCGCGGTGATCGAACGCGGCGATCGACTTCCCCGGAAGTCGACCTTCTTCTGGCCCAAACCCAGGACGGGGATGATCCTCATGCCCCTCGACGGGCCGATCGACGTGCCCGCTGACCGGCTCGTCGATCGATGACGGTCAGCCCGTGAGGACGGGATCCTCCAGCTTCTTGATCCCTGACGCCACCACCTCCGTCAGGCTGCGCGCACCGGCCCCGCTCCGATAGAAGCGGCGGATGAGCTGCCCGTGCACCAGCACCCGGTCGCCCTTGGCGATGCCATCGAGTGCCTGCACGCCGACCGTCGCATGCCAGGCGGCGATCGGGAGAGGGAGGAGGCGCTTCCCCGCCTCCGGAACGGAGAGCCGAAGCTCGGTGACCTCGTCGCCGGACGGCATCCGGCGCTGCACCGGATCCGCGGCGACGCTGCCCGCCAGTACCACGACGTTCACCGTGACCATGGCTCCCCCCTTTCGATCCGCACCATAGCGGCCGTCACCGACATGCCTGTGCGACACTTCGTCGACGTGGGCACCGCGGCAACCGACCATCCACTCGCCGCCGACGCGATCCACACGATCGATACCGGGATGGCGGCGCAACGCGAGCTCAACGCCGTCTACCTCATCGGATCCGACGAACCGTGCCTCGTGGAGAGCGGTCCCGGCGCCGATGGTCCGGTGGTGCTCGCCGCCCTGGATGCGCTCGGGATCGGTGCGCCCGAGCTCGCGCACATCGTCGTGACGCACATCCACATGGATCATGCCGGCGGCGCCGGAGCTCTGCTCCGACGGTTCCCGAACGCGACCCTGTGGGTGCACGAGCGCGGTACCCCGCACGTCGTCGACCCGACGAGGTTGATCGCGAGCACGGCGCGCACGTATGGCGAAGCGCGCATGCGTGCCTTCTACGGTGAGACGCTGCCGTGCCCCCCCGACCGGGTTCGGCCGGTCGAGGACGGCGACACGATCGCGATCGGCAACCGCGGTCTCGAGGTCATCTTCACGCCCGGACACGCGACGCATCATGTTGCGCTCCAAGAGTCTTCGACCGGCGTGATGTTCACGGGCGAGGCGATCGGATCCCACCTTCCCTGGGCCGATTGTTACCGGCCGGCCCTCCCCCCTCCGGAGGCGGACCTGGAGGCCGCGATCGGGAGCATCGCGCGCATGCGGGAACGCGGTCCGACCAGCCTGCTGACGTCGCATTACGGGGTCGTGGCCGATCCCGAGGAAGGCTTCACACGTGGGGAGGAGCGGATCCGGGCCTGGGCCGAAACGGTTCGCGCGCGCCTCGTGCGCGAACCGGGAACGACCATCGATGCCCTCGAGGGCGAACTCGTGGTTCAGGCGCGAGCGGAGTACGAGCACGACTCGGGTCTCCCCTTCGATATCGGCCGCTACGACGCGATCGGCTCGATCCGGATGAACGCCGAGGGGCTCGCCCGCTATTGGCGCAAACGCTGGGAGCGGGAGGCGTCGTCCGCGTGATCCGACCCGCGAGGCTCCCCTCGCTCGATCAGCTCAAGCTGGCCAATCGCTCCGCCGCATCGAACGCGGATCCGTCGTGACGCACGACCTTCCGGAACTCCACGGCGGCCTCTCGCGGACGGCCCGCGCGTTCGAGGATGTCGCCCTTCACGTACCAGAGCCGAAGCGTGTAGGGCTCGGCGATGTCGTCACGGGTCTTCGCGCGACCGATGAAAGCCAGGGCCTCGGCATACCGGCCCTCGTCGGCCAATGCGGACGCCGCCACGATCACGGCCTCGGCCTTGACCTCGTTCGGGACCTTCTTGTCCCGCAGCGCCTCGTCGGCGAGCGGGACCGCCTCTCGAGGCTTCCCGACGCCTCGGAGAGAGTCCGCGATCACGTGGTTCTGGTCATTGCGTCCGGACATGCGCCGGTAGGCCTTCAGCTCCTTCAGGGCGTCTTGGAACCGGCCCTGTCCGTAGAGCGCGAGTCCGAGCACCTCTCGGACGGACGAGGAACGCGAGGACAGTGCCTTCGCCTTCGCGGCCTCGCTGACCGCGGCGCCGGCGTCTCCGCGATCGAGGAGCTCGATCGCCCGAGCGAGCCGCGCGATGGCATCGCGCTGGGCGGTGGGTCGGGTCGAACGGCGCACCTCGTCGAGCACGTCCGAAGGCAGGTCGACGTACTTCGGCGGCGTGCCGTGCGGACGGCCTCCGGCGCGCGGCTGCAGGGACCTGGGCATGTGTCCGAGCGTAAACGAAAGCGAAGGGGCCGCCCGCGCTCCGCGCGGGCGGACCCTTCGAACGATGTCTCGGCGGCGACCTACTCTCCCACCCGGTCGCCCGGGCAGTACCATCGGCGCTGGAGGGCTTAACTGCCGGGTTCGGGATGGGACCGGGTGTTCCCCCTCCGCCATGACCACCGAAACGGGGTGTCCGATCGGTCGGACGATGGTGAGGATGCAGCCCTCGAGCAGAACTCGGGAACCGCGATAGCGAGCGCGAGCAAATAGAGTCAAGTCCTCGGGCTATTAGTACGGGTCAGCTCCACACGTTGCCGTGCTTCCACGTCCCGCCTATCAACCTGGTGGTCTTCCAGGGCCCTTACCTGGTCTCCCAGTGGGAGGCCTCATCTCCGGGTGGGCTTCGCACTTAGATGCTTTCAGCGCTTATCCCTTCCGAACGTAGCCAACCAGCCGTGCCGCTGGCGCGACAACTGGCACACCAGAGGTTCGTCCGCCCCGGTCCTCTCGTACTAGGGGCAGCTCCCGTCAAGCCTCCTGCGCCCACGGAGGATAGGGACCGAACTGTCTCACGACGTTCTAAACCCAGCTCGCGTGCCTCTTTAACGGGCGAACAGCCCGACCCTTGGGACCTGCTCCAGCCCCAGGATGAGACGAGCCGACATCGAGGTGCCAAACCCT
>DATAEV010000028.1:0-20715 GCA_036257875.1 Actinomycetota bacterium
GGGAGGCTGGGCACGGCGCCGATCCCCTGCTCGGCCAGCCAGGCCAACCGATACAGGTCCACGGAGCCCGCAGCGATCGGGAGGGACGAGCGCGCCCCCTCGAGCTCAGAGGTCGATGCCGTCGTGGGCTCCTTCCTTGGACCGGCCAGCCGCCGGCCGACTGGGTCGCCGTCCTCCACGCGTGTTGCCTCCATCCTCCCAAAACCCGAGGCGCCGGTCGTCGAGCCCACGTCCCACGGTCCCGCCGGAACGTCTGCCACCATCGACGCATGGCCGACCGTCGCCGATGGGCTGCCGCCGCGTTCGTGATCTGCCTCGCCGCGTGTCGCGCGGGAACGCATGACGCGCTGCCCACGAGGGGAACGCCCGCAGCGCCGCCGTCGCTTCCGCGCGGGCTGCCCACCGCCTACCCTTCGGATCTTCCGGCCGGCGACGTGCCCGTAGATGATCTCGTTCCGAGAGGGGACGAGGTCACCGGAACGTGGTACGCGCACACGTCGGAGGGCGACGCGATCGTGGTCGCCTGGCAACGTCCCGGACCCGACCCCTTCCGGGCCGATCGAGGGGTCGCGGTGTGGCTGCACCGCGGCGACCCTGGCTCGTCATGGCAACCGGTGAACGCCGTCGCGTTCGGTGCGAAGCGGCGCCCGATCCTGGGTCTCACGGCGGTGATCGGCGACGTCAGCGGCGACGCATCGGATGACGCGCTGGTGTTCGCGGAGACGGGCGGTTCCGGAGGGTGCGGGACCTACTTCGCGATCGACATCGCGACGGGCGCCCGGGTGTTCGATCGGAACGTTTGCGACACCCGTATCGTCCCGTCGACGGACCCGGTCGGTCTCGTCGTGACGGAAGCGGTCTTCGCGCACGGAGACCCCCATTGCTGTCCGAGCGCCATGCGGACGAGCGTCCTCACGTACGCCGGGGGGAGCACGTGGACGACCTCGTCGGAGACGGTGAGCCCGGCCTGAGCGGAGGCGTCGGTGGCCGTGGGTAGTATCCGGCGCATGGCACGGATCTTCGTCGAAGGCTGGTCGCCCGAGTACGGCGCGCCCGTGGATCCGGACGAGGCGCTGGCGCCGGCGGAGGGCTCGGTCGACACATCGATCGAGACCGACGACTGGGCTCCGCGCGACGGCGTCGACGACGCCGTCGCGCGGATCGCATTCGTCGACGGCGTCCGCCGGGTGGACGCGCGGCTCACGCTCGACGATCCGTCCGGTCCGGTTCCCGGGATCTGCGGCACGTTCGCGGTCGGCGCGGCGGTCTGGGACCGCGAGGCGCGGCGGTCGTGGATCACGGAGGAGCGAGTCGGCCGATGGGCGGTGCTCGGCGGTGGACGAGCCGAGACGTTCCCCGTCGTTGCGCTCGACACGCCCTACGCCACGGCCACGACGCCGGACACGGATCCGGCCGGCTTGGTCAGGACGCTCCACACGAAGATGCGGACCGCCGAGGGACACGTCGCCACCGCCCTCGCGTCGGGATGCTTCGTCGTTGCCGACGGACCGCTGAACGAGTTGGCCCCCGTGCCGGCGGTAGGATCGATCAAGAGCCATCGAGTGACGTACCTTCCGCCGGAACGCAGCGTCGTGGTCGCCGCGCTTCGCCCGCGGCAGCGAACCCCGCTCTTCACCATCTCCGAGTACCGCCGGTACTCCTGGTACGTGCGGTTGGCGCACGTCCCGGGTGGCCATGCCTGGTCCGGGATCGTCCGGTGCGAGGCCAGCGGGCAGCTCCCGACCGGCGACGTGATCCGCCTGGCGGACCGAACGGCGGCCGTGCTCCCCCTCGTCGCGTCCGAGCCCCATCTCGATCCCCGCGCGCCGCAGAACCTCGTTCCCATCGCCGCCCTCGAGCGGCAGCTCCGCCACCGCATGGGCGACCGCGGCCTCGTGTATCGCGCGCTCCGCGAAGCGGTGCACGAACGGATGGCCTCGTGAGCAACGATCGCGTCGGTCGTGTGCTCGGATCCGAGCACACGACGACCGCGGAGTTCCGCGTCGTCCTGGAGGAAGACGAGTACCTCCAACTCGACGATCTGATCGTCGTCCGCACGGAGGTCCCGAAGGTCGGGGAGGTTCGGACTTATGGGGTCATCACCGAGGCGGAGGCGGTGTACGAGGGAGCGCAGTACGAATCGGACACGCACCGGATCGCCGAGCTCGGCATCATGCCGGCGGCCAAGGTGCGAACGGCTCGGGTCGCCGTCACGCGCGTCGATCCCGAGGTGTGGGTGTCGGCCGACCCTGGCGAGGAGGTCGCGCGCGCGACCGGCGAGGAACGCCGCAAGGCCCTGTACGCCGACGAGATGGAGCGGCCGTTGCCCATCGGACTCGGCCGGGACGGCGCCCCTGTCCACGTGGACCTGGACTTCTTCGATGGTCGCAAGGGCGGCCACATGTCCATCAGCGGGATCTCGGGCGTGGCCACCAAGACCTCGTTCGCGCTCTTCTTCCTCCGGATGCTGACCTCGACCCCCGAGGTCGTGGGGTCCGGGGCGGCGAACCTTCGCGTCCTCGTGTTCAACGTCAAGGGCGAGGACCTGCTGTGGCTCGATCGGCCCAACGCGTCGTTCGAGGCCCACGAGGGAGCCCGCGAAGGCTGGACGGCGCTCGGCGTCGACCCCGCTCCGTTCCCCAGCGTCCGCTTCTGGGCGCCGCCGCGACGTCAGAGTGGTGATGTCGTGGTCCCCGACACCGGTGGTCGTTTCGAGGGCGTGGAGGTCTTCTCCTGGACGCCCCGCGCGTTCATCGACCAGGATCTGCTCGAGTTCTGCTTCACGGACGCCAGCGACACGAAGAACCAGATCCCGTTCATCCGTGAGCGCGTACAGCTCCAGCTCAAACGGTGGGCCGTCGGCGTCGACGGCATGCCGGGAGCGGTAGCGCTCCGCGACCCCGCACAGGCGCCCGACGGGCACGTATGGTCTCGCGACGACCGCATCCAGGCGGCGCAGGCCGAGGTAGTGATCACCGATCTCCCGTCTCTCGTCCGCGCGCTCGAGGTCCATCTCGAGCCCGACGACGGCTCGGAGGCCGACGCCGCCTGGACGGCGCGGGTGATGCCCGGGACGGTCGCGGCCTTCCTCCGCCGGCTCCACGCGGCGTCGGCGCGGCTCGGGCATCTCGTCCGAGCGGACGCGGACCGACGGATCGATCGCGGTGCGGCCAACGTCACCGTCGTCGCGATCCAATCGCTGCACGAACAAGCCCAGCGCTTCGTCGTCGGCGCGCTCCTGCGCGAGACGTTCAAGGAGAAGGAGGACACCGGGCAGCGGCTGCCGCTGTCGGTGATCGTCCTCGACGAGCTCAACAAGTACGCGCCTCGCGACGGGACCGGGCCGCTGAAGGACATGCTGATCGACATCGCCCAACGCGGCCGTTCCCTCGGGGTGTTGCTCGTCGGCGCGCAGCAGACGGCCTCTCGCGTCGCACCCGAGGTCCTGGAGAACGCTGCGATCCGCGTGACCGGGCGCCTCGACTCGGCCGAGGCGGAACGCGCCGAGTACGGCTGGATGCTGCCGTCCACGCGCGCTCGGGCACGGCTCCTGAAGCCCGGAACGATGGTCGTCAGCCAACCGGCGATCCCCGTCCCGCTCGTGGTCACGTTCCCGTTCCCGCCGTGGGCGACCAGGAAGGAGGAGGTGGCGGATGCCGGCGACGATCCATTCGCCGGACTGACGTGAGGAGCGCAGGTCGCCCGGGAGCCGTTCCCCCTCGGATGCAGCGTTCCCCCGGCTGATGCGGATCCTCCACACCGCCGACTGGCACGTCGGCCGCCGCCTCGGGCGGCACGATCGTGCCGCCGAGACGGCGGCCGCCCTCGAAGAGGTCGCCCGGATCGCGACCGAGCACGAGGTGGACCTCGTGCTCGTCGCCGGCGACGTCTTCGACCGTCCGATCCCCCCGGTCGACGCGCTCGCGCTCGGGCTTGCCGGGCTCCTCCGCCTCGGGGAGGGGCGGCCCGTCGTCGCGGTGGCCGGCAATCACGATTCCCCCGAGCTGTTCGACGCGCTCGCGCCACTGGTGCGGGACCAGGGCCGAGGCGTCCATCTGATCGGTTCGATCCGGCGGCCCGACCAGGGCGGCGTCCTCGGACCGGAAGAGCTCGGCGTGCCCGCGCTCATCGGCTGTCTCCCGTTCTTGCGGGAGGGTCGCGTGGTCGACTTCATGCGTGACGCGGGCGAGTGGTACGGCCAATACGCCGAACGTATCGCCGCTCTCTGCACGGCGTTCAACGCCGCGCTCGTCGCGCGAGCGGGGGCGGATCTCGTCCCGTTGCTCGTCGCCCATTTCATGGTGGGTGGCGTCAAGGTCGGGGGCTCCGAGCGGGAGCTGCACGTCGGCGGGGCGTACGTCGCATCGGCGCAGGCGATCCCTCCGGGACCGCAATACGTCGCGCTCGGCCACATCCACGCCCCCCAGGCGATCCCCGGATCACCGGTCCCGGGGCAGTACGCCGGCTCGCTCCTTCCGCTGGACTTCGGCGAGGCCGGCGAGGCCAAGCGGGTCGTGATCGTCGACGCCGAACCGGGCCGGCTGGCGACGGTGGCGTCGATCCCCCTCGTCTCCGGTCGGCCGCTCGTTCGCGCCGAAGGGACGTGGGATCAGATCGACGCTCGGACCGACGAGCTTCGAGACGCGTACCTCGACCTCACCGTGCGCGTGGGCGGGATCGACGCGGACCTGGGTCGGCGCGCCGCGGATACCTTCCCCTTCCTGGTCAACGTCCGTCCGTACCGGCCGCCCGGGGAACGCCGTGCCCGCTCCGGTGGACCGCGGCCGAGCGACGAGGAGCAGTACGCCGACTACTACCGGCGGGACACGGGCGAGGAGCCGCCCTCGGACCTGCTCGGACTGTTCCGCGAGGTGCTCGAAGAGGTGGCCGATGCGCCCACGTGAGCTGACGCTGCAGGGGTTCCGCTCGTACCGGGGCCGGACGACCTTCGACTTCCGGGGTCGACGGCTCGTGGGGGTGGTCGGGCCGATCGGCGCCGGGAAGTCCACGATCCTCGACGCCGTCGTCTTCGCGCTCTACGGCAAGACGCCGTCGTTCGAGCGCGACACGCGGTCGCTGATCCACCAGCTCCAGGACGGCTGCCAGGTCGAGCTGGTGTTCGAGGTCGACGGGGAGATCTGGCGGGCCCAGCGTGCGCTCCGCCGGCGGGGCCAGAGCCAGCACCGGCTCGAGCGCCTCGCGAAGGACGCGGACGACGCGGAGGTGCTCGAGACCGTCCTGCAGGAGCGGCCGGTGCGGCAGCGGGTCGAGCGGCTGCTGGGGATGACCTTCGACGCGTTCTGCCGCTCGGTCCTGCTCGCACAGAACCGGTTCGCGGAGTTCCTGAAGGCGACGCCGACCGATCGCAACGCCGTCCTGAAGGGCGTGTTCGGTTACGAGCGGTTCGATGCCGCCCTGGCGGCGGCGAAAGACCGGGTCCGCGGCGCCGAGCTCGAGCTCGAGGCGCTCGCGCGAGAGGGCTCCCGGCTGGACGAGGCTCGTTCGCGCTTGGATGAGGCGCGGGCCGAGGCGGAGACGACCTCGGCGCGACACGCGGGCCTCGACGCCGCTCGTGAGCGCCTCGACGTGCTCACGCGAACACGGGACATCGCGCTCCGCGACGAGACCGAGGCGGCGTCGCGGACGGCGCAGCTCAAAACGACGGCCGCGGCGCTCCCACCCGCAGAGCGACTCGAGCAGGTCGTCGATGACGCCGCGGCGGCCGACGACGCGGCCCGGGTCGCCCAGGAGGAGATGACGGCGGCGGACAACGCCCGGAAGGTCGCGGGCGCCGAGCTGGAGGCGATCTCGGAGCGCGTCGGCGGACACGCCGCCTTCCAGGCCTTCGCGGCATTGGTCGAGAAGCTGGATCACGAAGCGAGGGCCGTCGAACAGGCGGCCGCCGCCGCCCAGACCGCCGCGCAGGAGGCGAAGGCGGCTCGTGCCGACGCCAAGCGCCTCGCGGCAGCGGCGACGGCGAAGCGCGCCGCGCTCGACGCGGCGGCGAAGGCGCTCGGAACAGCCGAGGCCGTTCGCGCCGAAGCCGAATCCGCCCTGCACGTCACCCAACATGCGGAGATGGCGCACGAGCTCCGGCGCGAGCTGATCGCCGGCGAGCCGTGCCCGGTATGCGACCGGGTCGTCGAGCGTGTCCCGCGCGTCGGTGCCGCCCCCAAGGTCGCGGCCGCCGACCGAGCGCTCACGAAGGCGCGGGCGGCCGAGGGCGCGGCGCGGGACGGGAAGGAGCGAGCGGCCGCGGCGATGGCTACGGCGCTCGAGCAGGCGGCCGCCGGCGCCGAGCGCGTCGATGCCCTCGCGATCCAGCTCGCCGCCCGCGACGACGCCGCTCGGAAGGCCGAGGCCGCGCTCGCCACGACGAAGAGCGAGCTGGTCGACCGGCTCGGCGACGGCGACCCGCGGGCGCTGCTGGACGAGCGCCAGCACGAGCTCGAGCTGGCCGAGGGTGCGGTGCGGGCCGCGTCGGCGGCAGCCGACGCGGCCCGCTCCGCACTAGAGACCTGCCGCGCGCGCGCGGAGGAGGCCGGTCGCGGGCTCGCGACCCTCGCGAACGGGCTCGCGACGGCCTGGGGCCTGCTGGGGCGGGCCCGTCCGGTGGGGACCGCTGCGACCGACGTCCGCTCCTCGTACGTCGAGCTCGGGGAGACGCTCATGGAGCGGCTCACCGAGGCCGCGGAGGCCGGGGACCGAGCGGCCGCGGAGGCCCATGCAGCGACGGAAGCCGTCGCCGCCGAGCTGGCGGCGTTCGACCTCCCGGCGGACGTGGACGTCGCCCGGGTGGTCGCCGAGGCGGCCGCTGCCGCGGCCGCCTCGGCCGAACGCGTGCGAACGATCGAGGAGACCCTCACCGCGGGTGCGGATCTCGAGGCTCGCCTGGTCGTCGCGACCGGAGCGCGGGACGTCGCGCGACGGCTCGCGGCCGACCTCCAACCGTCACGGTTCCTGGCGTACCTGCTCGAAGAGGAGCGAGCCGCGCTCGCGGATCTGGGCAGCGTGCACCTCGAGGAGCTGACCGACGGTGCCTACCGCTTCAGCGACGACGATGCGTTCCACGTCCTCGACATGAACGCCGGAGCCGCCGACCGGACCGCCGACTCGCTCTCGGGCGGCGAGACCTTCCTCGCGTCACTCGCCCTCGCCCTCGCGCTCGCCGAGATGGTTACCCGCGGAGGCGGCCGCCTGGACAGCTTCCTCCTCGATGAAGGGTTCGGGAGCCTCGATGCCGAACACCTCGACCGTGCGATGGATGGGATCGGCCGTCTCGTGGCGGGTGACGTCGATCGCCTGGTCGTCGTCGTCTCCCACGTCGAGCAGATGCGCCAGCTGATGGAGGATCTGATCGTGCTCGACAAGGACGTCCCCACCGGTGAGACGCGCGTGCTTTCCGGGGCCGGCCCGGCCTAGGCACTTCCTCCGATGTCGGCCGATAGCCCTACACCGATCTGCCGCTGAAGCTCGCGCGGAACCCTGCCGATAACCACCTTCGGAGACCAGTTCGAACGAGCGGTGCGACACGACGGGTGGCAGTGAGGGGACGGGGATGATCGCTTCGTTGAAGGGGTACGGGAGGATCGCGCGGACGCTGCTCGCAGCGCTCGGAGCGCTCCTCGTGCTCGGCATCATCGGGTCGCTCTTGATGGGCGTCCACGCCCGTCATTCGGCCCGCGACCAGATCGTCCACCAGGCCCAGACCATCGCCGACAGCTCGCTCACGCTCGCGTTCACGCCCGCCGATCTCACCGGCCCGGCGTCGGCCGAGCGCGCAAGCCAGCTCACCGCTCAGATCCAGGCGATCGTGATCGACCCCAGCGACTTCGACTCGGTCACCCTGTACTCCCCCGAAGGCACGATCCTGTACTCGACGGCGACGAGCAGGATCGGAACGCAGCTCCCGGGCGAGAAGGATTCGATCAAGGAAGCCCTCCGCGGGGTTCCGCTCACGAGCGAGTTCGACGGCTCGCTCTCGGTGAAGCTCCCCTTGCGCTTCCGCTCCGGCGTCGGCGGCCCCGCCGTCGTCGAGCTCACCCACCCGGACGCGCCGATCGCGAGCGCTGCCGGCCCCTGGCGAACGAACGCGTTGTTCCTCTTCGCGCTGCTGGTGCTCCTCGCCGTTGCCGTCTTCGGCGTGGCTCGCCTCCTCGCGGTGGTCAGCGACACGGCGGACGGGCGGGTGGAGACCCGTCCGGTCGTGGTCCCGCAACCCGTGCGGGCTGCCGGCCCCCATCCCGGGCTCCGGGAGGAAGGCGAGGCGAGACGGCGGGCGGAGGAGCGCGCCCGCGCGGCGGAGGAGCGGCTGGTGTTGTTGCAGGATCAGTACCGCACGACGCTGGAAGAGCTTCGATCGTTCCAGCAGCTCGCCACCGAGACCAAGCCGTCGGCCGGGGACGCACGGATCGAGGAGCGCGCCTTGCGAGCGGAGGGCCAGGTCCAGGAGCTCGAGCTCCAGCTGCGGACCGTCACGAAGGAGCGCGAGCGCCTGGCCACGCAGCTCCAGGAAACGATCCAGGAGGCGATGCGCGTCGTCGACGACGACGAGCAGGACCTGCGGCTCCGGGAAGCCGAGCTGGAGGCGATCGGTTTGAACGCCGAGCTCGCCGTGACGAAGGAACAGCTCGACACCACCCGCCGAGAGCTCGCCACTATGCGGGCGACCGAAGCCACCTCCCGCAGTCAGGAAGAGGTCGACGCGGCGAACGTCGAGATGCTGCAAGTGCGAGACGCTCTCACGACGGCCGAGGCGCAGCTCGCGAGCGCGCAGCGCGAACTGGGGGATGCGCACACGGAGCTCCGCGCGCTCCGCAACGAGGAGCAGCGCGCAGCCATGCTGGAGGATGAGCTCCGCGCCGCGAAAGCCGAGCTCGAGAGCGGCCGTGCCTCCCATCGTGCCGACCTCGTCGAGCGGGAGGCCGAGCTCGAGGAGAAGGTCCGGGCAACGCGTGAGGAGTTCCAGCGCCAGCTCGAGGAGATCGAAGGGTCCTACCGGAGCCAGCTGGAACAGCGCGAGACGGAACTGCGTGGCCGGATCGCCGACGCCGAGACGGCGGCGGACACCGCAGGACACGATCTGCAGGCGGTGCGGGACGAGGTCACCGCCGCTCGCGCCGAGGCAGCGAGCCGAGAGCAACAGCTCCTCGAAGCGCACAACGAGATCGCTCGGATCCGCGGAGAGCTCAAGGGTCACACCTCCGAGGTGAAGGAGCGCACGGCCGCGGTCGGTCAAGCGCGCAAGGAAGCCGACGAGATGCGGCGCTCGCTCACCGCGTTGCAGGAGGATCTGGCGCGAGCGGACGGGACGATCGAACAGCTGCGCGGCGAGCTCGAGGGAGAGCGGCTTCGCAACGCCGAGACCGAGGACGTCACGATGAAGGCCGATCGCGATCGCGCCTCCCAGCAAGCGCGGGCGGAGAAGCTGGTGCGTCAGCTCGAGGACGCCGCCGCGGAGAACGCGGAGCTCAACCGCCGTCTCCAGGACTTCGAGGCACGGCGCCAGCTCGAACTGGCTGACGACCAAGGCCGGGCGCAGATCGACCAGTTGCTCCAAGTGACCCAGGAGCGCCTCGCCGGTCAGACCGAGAAGTTGATCGCGGCCGAGGATCGGGTCAAGGAGCTGGAGACGGATCTGATCACGGCTCGCAACCGGCTCGAGGTCATCGAAGGCGACCTGCGGATGCACCAGATGTCCGACGCCCTCCGCGAGACCCGTGAGCAAGAGACGGCCGATGCCGTCGCGCGCGACGAACAGGACACCGTGGTCGAGACGCCGGTCGAGGACCGGCGCGGGACCACACCGTTCATGAAGGAGCTCTCGCTCGATGCGAAGAAGTCGGTCGCGAAGATCAACGGCATCACGCAGCTGCTCAAACACAAGAAGGATCAGAAGGATCAGGCCCAGCTGATCAAGCAGCTCACCGGGCACGCGAGGCGCCTGGACAACCTGGTCGCCGACATCGCCGATGCCGAACGGCTGGCCTCCGGCTCGATCAAGCTGAACATCCGGCGCACGGACGTGGAGTCCCTGGTGAACAGGGTCGTCGAAGAGGCGATGGCCGATTCCGACCATGACATCCGCGTCGTCGCTGAGCCCGTCAAGGTGCGGATCGACCAGGTCCGCACGGAACAGATCCTGAACGGCTTGCTCCGCGCGTCGAGCGAACGCACCCAGAGCGGGAAGACGATCGTGGTGCGGCTCCAGCGGGCGGAGGGAGGAGCGTTGCTCTCCGTCGAGGATCCCGAGCCGTCCTCGGACGCCTCCATCTCTCCGGTCGTGCGACGGCTCGCCGAGGCGCACGGCGGCACGGTGAAGGCCGAGAGTCGCGACGGCGGAGGCTCGGCGTTCCGCGTCTTCCTCCCGGATCCCGAGGTCCAGACGGACGGCGCGGTCGCGCCGGACGTGAAGATCCTCGTCGACGAGGCGGGCGGACAGCCGCAGGACGAGCCGTGGGAGGCCGAAGCGGCCCATCAGCAACTGGCGGCCGAGCTCCGTCGGCACGCCGAGCTTCAGACCGACAGCTAGCTGACCGGCGAGGCGATCAGGCCCGACGAAGGATCAGGGCGTCGCCCTGTCCCCCGCCTCCGCAGATCGCGGCGCCGCCGAGGGAGAGCCCCCGCCGTCGCATCTCGAGCGCGAGCGTCAACACGATCCGCGCGCCGCTCGCACCGATCGGATGGCCGAGCGCGACCGCTCCCCCGTTCACGTTGACGATCGCCTCGTCGAGCTCGAGCAGACGAGCCGCGTGGGACGCGACGCCGGCGAACGCCTCGTTGATCTCGACGAGCTCGAGGTCCGCGGTGGATCGACCGGCTTTCTTGAGCGCCTTCTCCATCGCCAGGGCCGGCACGGTGTGCAGCGACGCGTACCGGTCCGCCGACATCCCGTAGGAGACGATCTCGGCGAGCGGCTCGGAACCGAGCCGTTCGACCGCCGCTTCCGAGGCGACCACGACGGCGCAGGCGCCGTCGCTGATCTGCGACGCGTTGCCCGCGGTCACGGTCCCGTCCGGCGAGAACGCCGGCCGGAGGCCGGCGAGCGCTTCCGGCGTGGTGTCCGGCCGGATGCCCTCATCGCGCCCGACCTCCACCGCGTTGCCGCCCCGCTGCGGGACGGACACGGCCACGATCTCCTCCGCCATCCGTCCCTCGTCCCAGGCTGCCGTCGCGCGCGCATGCGAACGGGCGGCCCACGCGTCCTGCGCCTCGCGCGTGACGCCGTATTCCCGGTTCATCGCATCGGTCCCCGCGCCCATGTGCCGATCATCGAATGCACACCAGAGCCCGTCATGGATCATGGCGTCGATCAGCGGAGCGTCGCCCAACCGCGAGCCTTCCCGCGCGGTCGGCGCGAGGTAGGGGGCGTTCGTCATCGATTCCATCCCGCCCGCGACGGCGATCTCGAGCTCGCCCGCGCGGATCATCTGATCGGCCATCGCGATGGCCGACATCCCGGAGAGGCACACCTTGTTGACGGTGATCGCCGGGATCTCCTTCGGGATGCCCGCAGCGATGGACGCCTGCCGCGCCGTGATCTGCCCCTGCCCCGCCTGGATCACGTGCCCCATCACCGCGTACTCGACCTGGTCCGGCTCGAGACGGGCACGCTCCAGCGCGGCTCGGATCGCGGCCCCGCCGAGGTCGACCGCGCGGAGCGGCGCGAGACCCCCGCGGAACTTGCCGATGGGCGTCCGGGCGCCGGCGACGATGAACGAGCGGGTCATGAACCGAGTGTACGAGCGCGACCTCGGAGCGAGGTCAGGGTCGGTTCGCGAGCGCCTTCTCGATGACCTCGAGGATCTCGTCGCGGACGAGCTCGTCGTGCTCCATCAAGGCGTCCCGGAGCGCTCCGTGGATGTCGCGGTTCTCGGCCAGCACCTCGCGGACGCGCTCGCGCTGTCCGTCGAGGATGTCCTCCACGCGCTGCTTCGTCTCGGGGTTCCCCAGCACCTTGCCGACGAGGTTCGAATGAGACAGCGGTCCGTCGGCGATGGCCTCGTAGCTGATCAGGGAACCCGCCATCCCGAAGGAGCCCACCATCTGGGCCGCCATCGACGTGGCCGCGGCAAGGTCGGCGCCCGGGCCCGTCCCCGACTCGCCGAAGCACATCTCCTCGGCGGCGAGCCCGCCGAGCGCGATCGCGATCCCGGCCTCGAGCTCGGTCTTCGTCCGCGTGAAGCGCTCCTCCTCGTCGCTGTGCGCGAGCAGGCCCAGCGCACCGCGGCGCTTGATGATGGAGAGCACCTCGAGCCGCCGCCCGACGCCCACCAGGTAGGCGACCGTGGCGTGCCCCGCTTCATGGGTGGCGACCGCGTCTCGATCGGTCTCGGTGTAGTTGGTCACCTGCTTGGTGCCGATCTCCTCCGTGAACTTCGCCTCCATCACGTCTTCGAAGTTCATCCGCTTGCGTCCCTCACGGAGCGACACCAGCAGCGCTTCGTCGAACAGGTGCTCGATCATCACCGGCGTGTAGCCGAAGGTCTCGTGCGCGATCCGTTCGCGATAGGCATCTTCATCCAGTTGCTCGTGGTGGGACTTCCGATCCAGGAAGAAGTCGATCAGGTCGCGACGCTCCTGCTTCGTCGGGAGGTCGAAGTACAGGCGCCGATCGAACCGGCCGGGACGGAGCAGGGCAGGGTCGAGGGAGTCGCCGCGGTTCGTCGCCGCGATCAAAAGGATGTTGTGGTACTCGGGCCGGATCGCAGCGAACTGACGGTTCGGGGGCAGGTACCCGTTGACCCAGGCGATCAGCTTCCCGCGCACCCGGTCGCGCCACGGGGGGGTGTCGAACGACTGGAGCTGGATCAGCAGCTCGTTCACCATGCTCCCCTCGCCCGAGCCGAAGAACGCTGACGTGGTGCGCGCCGGGTCGCTCGGCGCGGCCGTGGCCGACGACACACCGCCGCGCGACATCGCCACGGCATCGATCTCCTCGATGAAGCCGATCGCGCCCCCTTCCTTGCGCGCCGCCTTCCGGAGCTTCTTGAAGAACGCCCGGATCCGCCAGGCGGTCATCCCCTGCCACATGGAGACGAACGACGGGGCGGGGATGAACATGAACGGCACGCCCGCCTGCTTGGCCATCGCCTTGGCCAGGAAGGTCTTGCCGGTCCCGGGTGGCCCCTCGAACAGGATGCCGCGGCGCGGCGTCCCGCCGAGCTCGTCGCGGAAGGTGGCGTACCCGAGGAAGACGTCGAGCGTCCTGATCACCTCGTCGACCTGGGTGTCCAGGCCTTTGATCTCGGTGAGCCCGATCTCCACCTGCTCCGGGTAGACGGTGAGGTGCGGCGAGCGCCCGAACATGAAGGGCATCAGCGCCATGAACGCGATCGCGACGAAGATGCCGATCACGGGCAAGAAGTAGATGAACTCGGGCCCGAACGACGGCAACCCGATCCGGTGTCCCGTCGTGTACCAGTTGTAGAGGAACGCGTCGAGCAGGAACACCACCGTGATGGCGCGGAGCACCTTCTTCAGACGGCTGCGCTCGCGATGCCGGAACACGTCGGCGGTCCCCTGCTGCATGAGCTGGGAGCCTGCGAGGAGTGCCGCGGGGCTTGCTGGCGTCCTGTCGTTCACGAGCGCGTGCTCCTCGTCGTCGTGGGATATCCCGGTCGATCAACCGTACATCGGATGGCCTCACCCGGCTATCGGACCTTCGGCTCGCTCGGGGGACCGGATGTCCAGACGTCCGGCCCCTCAGCACGGCCGGCGGGGAAGACGGATAGGGTCTCGAGCCGATGATCCGTCGCAGGCGATCGTGATGGGGGCAGCGTGACGATCCATCTCGTTGACATCGATCACGTCGGTATCGCGGTGGACGATCTGGACGGGGCCGTCGAGCGCTACCGCGCGATGCTGGGGGTCGAACCGGTCCTTCGGGAACGGGTGGAGGATCAGGGCGTCGACGAGGTGCTGTTCGCGGTCGGGTCCTCGTTCATCCAGCTGCTCGGGGCGATCGGCCCCGACTCGCCGGTCGGGCGGTCGTTGGCCACGCGTGGGCCCGGGCTCCACCACGTCGCCTACCGGGTACGGGACGTCGCCGCAGCCCTCGAGGACCTGAGCGCCCAGGGCGCCCGGTTGGTCGACCGCGTGCCCAGGCAGGGGTCGAGGAACACGTTGATCGCGTTCGTTCATCCCCGGTCGATGGGCGGCGTCCTCGTGGAGCTGGTCCAGACGCGCTGAGCGGGACGTCAGCCCGCTCGGCGATCAACGGAACGTCGTGAGCCCCGTCCGGGGCGCGTTCACCAGGCAGCTGACGTTCCCCTCCGGAAGCGCACCTTCCTCCATCAGATGATGGGCGTGGGGGATCTGGTCATAGGGGTACGCCGCGCCGAGCGTGGTCGTGATCGTCCCATCGCGAACGAGGTCGTTGAACGCGGCCGCCTGCTCGGTGTTCATCAGGTGGGAGCCCTGGTACCGCTTCTGGAGGTACCACAGGTAGCGGACGTCGATCAGGGTGTCGTAGCCCGAGGTGCCCGCGCAGATCACGATCATCCCGCCGCGATCGCAAACGAAGTTCGACGTGGGGATCGTGTCCTCTCCGGGGTGCTCGAACACGATCCGGGGATTGGTCTTCTCCCCCGCCGCCTCCCAGATGGCCTTCCCGAACGCCTTCGCCCCGGCCAGCCAGTCCGCCCACTCCGGCGCGTCCCACCGCGGAGGCACGCCCCAATGGCTGAACTCCTTCCGATCGATGGAGCCGACGGCGCCGAGCGACCGGCAGTACTCCGCCTTCTCCGCGGAACCGACGACCGCGATCGCGCGGCCCCCCGCGTTGGCGACCAGCTGGATCGCGAGGGATCCCAGCCCGCCCGCCCCGCCCCAGACGAGGACGAGGTCGCCCGGTTGCACGGTGTGGGGCGGCCACCCGAAGAGCATGCGGTAGGCGGTCCCGCCCGTGAGCGTTGGCGCCGCCGCCTCCTCCCACGTCAGATGGTCGGCTTTCGGGAGGCACTGATGCTCCTGCACCTTCGTGAACTGCGCCATGGATCCCCAACAGGTGTCGTAGCCCCATACGCGGAAGGTCGACGCGAGTCCGGGGTCCTTGCCCGACACCACCCATGGATCGTCGAGGTTCCACTGACCGGGGTGGACGACTACCTCATCGCCGACCGCGACACCGCGGACGTCCGAGCCGACGGCGTAGACGACGCCGCTCGCATCCGAGCCGACGATGTGGAACTCCGTGGGCTCGCCCCATCGCGCCTGGCCGTTCGTCACATCGATCGGGACCCCTCGGGCGGCCCAGACGTTGTTGAAGTTGACCCCGGCGGCCATCGTTGCGACGAGGACGTCATGCGAGCCGAGCTCGGGAACGTCGATCACCTCATCACGGATCGAGTCGCTCGGATCGCCGAACCGGTCGGGACGGACGAGCATCCCGTGCATGCGAGGCGGCACCTCGCCGAGCGGCGGCACCTCGCCGATGTCGTAGACGTCTTTCCCCATGGAACGCACCCCTCGCTCGCGACGCCCGCGGGATGCGGAACCCTAGCGAGGGCCGGCTGCCCCGACAACGGACGGCGGCGACGCTGACGACCGAGCATCGGGGTCGGCCGCCGGGCAGACCTGCAGGCGCGGGCACCAGCCGCACCACGGGCCCGGCGTGAGGGCGGGCTCGCGGCCGTTGTGGAGCGCGGCCGCGGACCGAGCGGCCTCCACGACCCGGTCGGCCGCGTGGAACAGCGTGGTCTCGTCGACGTCCTCGGCCTGCCAGGTCCCGCCCTCGAGGAAGAACGACGCGACCCGGAACGGCGGAACCCCGAAACGGAGCGCGAGGACGAGGGCGTACAGCCGGTTGTCCTCCGCGTATTGCGGATACGCGCCGCCCGTCTTCAGGTCGATCGCGATCCGGGTCGCGCGCATGGGCTCCAGCCGGTCCGGCGCCCCGAGGAGCAGATCCAGCTTGCCCGAGACGACGAGCGCTCCCCCGAGCAGCTCGGCGCGCACCGAGAGCTCCGTCGCGGGCGAGAGCTCGCGACGGAGCTCTCGGAGCGGCGGGAACGACGCCTCGAACAGGATCGTCCGCCGGACGACCTCCATCTGGATGTCGTCGCGTTCCGGAGCGGGCAGGCCCGCCCAGTACTCCGCGAAGCGCTCCTCCTTCTCCACGGTGCGCTTGACGGAGAGATCGGCGGCGGTGTGGGGGTCGAGCGGTTCGCGCGCACCCACCACCACTTCGATCGCGCGGTGCTGCAGGACGCCTGTGGCGCTCGCCCGTCCATGCTCGAACGGCGGCGACTCGCCCGCGATCTTCGAGGAGAACGCGCCCTCGCACCGGCCGAGATCGTTGAGCTTCTCCTTCCCCAGCCAGAGCGTCTCGGGGAGATCGAGGCTACGGGCCGCCCCCTCGATCCGATCCCGGAGCCGCTGCGCGAGGTCCGCGGGGAACACGGGGCGATCCCCGGTGCCGATCAGCTGCTGGAGGGTCCGACGCTGCGGGTCCGTCAGCTGCATGCGAGCATGCTATGGGAGACCACCGACATGTCCGAGACGCCCGACGAGATCTTGCGTGCGCTCGCGGACCCGGAACGCCTGGCGATCGCGGGCCTCCTCGCACGAGGCTCCGCCAGCGGACCGATGCTTGCGGCCGCGCTCGACCTCCCGGTCAAGCGCGTCCGCTCCCACCTCAACCGGCTCGCGTCGGCCGGGGTCGTTCGTCTCAACGAGGATCACACGTCCTACCGTCTCGACGGCGGAACGCTGCGGTGGGCGGCCGAGCAGGTCGGACCGCCGCGCGAGACCGGGATGGCGCTGGGCGCGGTCACGCCGACCGAGGAGTCGGTGCTGCGGACCTTCTTCCGCAACGGGCGTCTGACCGAGATCCCCGCGAAGCGATCGAAACGACGGATGGTGTTGGAACGGATCTCGCTCGAGTTCGAACCGGGGCGGCGCTACGACGAGAAGGAGGTCAACACCACGGTCGCCCGGTACTTCACCGATCACGCGGCGCTCCGCCGTGCGCTGGTCGACGAAGGGTTCCTCGACCGAGACCACGGGGAGTACTGGCGGGCGGGCGGCGCGGTGAACCCCGATTGAGGGTGTCCGGTAAGGCAACCGGCGCCTCACGTCGGGAGCCGGTCCTGCTAGGGTCCGCATCCGTGCAGCGACGCCTTCGCAACGTCCTGCTGGTCACGGTCCTCGCCGCTTCGGCGCCGATGCTCCTCCCCTCTCCGGCGGCGGCGGGACGGCATCCGCACCACCCCTGCCAGCTCACGCGGCGGGACGGCGAAACGGTCCAGCACTTCTCCAAACGGCAGATCACGTGCGCCGTGGGTGCGTACGGACCGGTCAAGGGTGGGGTCACGCGCGCGATCTGCATCGCCCGGCGCGAAAGCGGACTCATCCCGTCGGCCAGCTCGCCGAAGGGGAGATACCTCGGCCTCTATCAGCACTCGGCCGCCTACTGGCCGTGGCGGTTCGACACCTACACGCAGCCGAGCTGGTCCCTATCCACGTCGGCGCTCTCGGGTCGTTCGAACGCGATCGTGACCATCCGGATGGTGCATTCGTTGGGGGGCTGGAAGCACGCCGGCTGGCCGGTGAAGGCCTGCTAGCGGGGGCGTCGCTAGACTCCGGCCCATGGCGAAGACCGAGAAGGCAGCCGCCCCGGCCGACCGGACGATCGAGGATCGGATCGACGAGCTCCACAAGCGACGCCGGTCCGCACGCCAGCCCGGAGGGCGCGACGCGGCCCAGCGGCAGCACGATAAGGGGAAGCTGACCGCTCGCGAACGGCTCGACATCCTGATGGACGTCGGTTCCTTCGTGGAGACGGATCCGTTCGCCGTCCACCGTTCGCATGACTTCGGGATGGAGAAGCGCCGGCCCGCCGGTGACGGAGCGATCACGGGGTACGGCACGATCGACGGCAGGAAGGTCTTCGTCGCCTCGCAGGACTTCACCGTGTTCGGCGGGTCGATGGGCGAGGTGCACGCGCAGAAGGTGTGCAAGGTGATGGACCTCGCCCTGCAGACGGGAGCGCCGTTCATCCAGATCAACGACTCCGGCGGGGCACGGATCCAGGAGGGGGCGGCCAGCCTCGCCGGCTACGGCTATATCTTCGAGCGGAACGTCCGGGCGTCCGGCGTGATCCCGCAGATCAGCGTGATCATGGGCCCGTGCGCCGGGGGCGCCGTCTACTCGCCGGCGATCACCGACTTCACCTTCATGGTGAAAGAGACGTCGCACATGTTCATCACCGGCCCCGACGTGATCAAGACCGTGACCGGCGAAGACGTGACGATGGAAGCGCTCGGGGGCGCCATGACCCACGCGACCGAGTCCGGCGTCGCCTCCTTCGTGGGCGAGGACGACGAAGACGTCTTGCAACGTGTCCGCTACCTGCTGTCGTTCCTGCCATCGAACAACCTCGAGGACCCCCCCGGGTACGCGAGCACCGATGACCCCGAGCGTCGGGCCGAGGCGTTGACGCATCTGATCCCCGATCGGGCCGCGGAGCCGTACGACATGCACGAGGTGATCCGCTACGTGGTCGACGACGGGGACTTCCTCGAGGTCTTCCCGCTCTGGGCCGCGAGCATCGTGATCGGGTTCGCACGGCTCGACGGACGGAGCATCGGCGTGATCGCCAATCAGCCGAAGGTCCGGGCCGGGACGCTCGATATCGACGCGAGCGAGAAGGCGTCACGGTTCGTTCGGTTCTGTGACGCCTTCAACATCCCGATCCTGACCTTCGTCGACGTGCCAGGATTCCTGCCGGGAACCGAACAGGAGTACAACGGGATCATCCGGCATGGAGCCAAGCTCCTCTACGCGTTCGCCGAGGCGACCGTGCCACGGATGACCGTGATCACGCGCAAGGCGTACGGCGGCGCCTACCTCGTGATGAACTCCAAACACTTGCGAGCCGACGTCTCGTTCGCCTGGCCGACGGCGGAGATCGCGGTGATGGGCGCCGAGGGAGCCGTGAACATCGTGTTCAAGAAGGAGATCGAGCGGGCGGCCGATCCCGGGCAGAAGCGTGCCGAGTTGATCCGCGAGTTTCGCGACAAGTTCTCGACCCCGTACTCGGCAGCCGAGCGCGGCTTCATCGACGATGTGATCGAGCCCGCGGAAACGCGACCCCGCCTGATCCGGGCGCTCCGCATGCTCTCGACGAAGCGCGAGTCCATCCCCGCCCGCAAGCACGGGAACATCCCGCTCTAGGAGGAGGATCCGTGTTCGAGACCGAAGGCGGACGGCGCTTCGACCTTCCGGAGGGCCTGACCCCCGAGGAGGAACGGGCCGCCCTCATGGCGCTCGAGCGGTACTTCGTCGAGGACGACCCGAAGCCCGCGCCGTGGGTGCTGCAGGGTCGCATCGAGGCGACCGGGTACGGCGCGCTCCAGGTTCGGCGGTTCGCTCGTGAGCCCTGGCACGGGCAGTGGGTCGAGTTCGCCCGCAAGGGCGTCCCCCCGATGAACGGGCGCGGCGACGTCCGCTGACGTGCACCGGACGAACGGCCTGTTCTGCCTCGGAGGGTCGGGTTGTCGATGCGTTGCGACGGGCCGCCGGACCCGCACGAGCGCGGGCCCGCAGGCTCACCCGTAGTCGTAGAAGCCGGCGCCCGACTTCCGGCCCAGCCTGCCGGCCGCGACCATCCGCCGCAGTCGCGGCGGCGGCGCGTACGCCGGCTCCCGGAACTCCTCGAAGAGGACGTCCGCGATCTGCAGGACGGTGTCGAGGCCGATCAGATCCGCGAGGCCGAGCGGGCCCATCGGATGGTTCAAACCGAGCGTGATGGAGGCGTCGATGTCCTCACGGGTGGCGAAGCCCGCGTCGAGCAACCGGATCGCGGCGCACAGGTACGGGATGAGGAGCCGGTTCACGATGAACCCGGCCTCGTCCTTCGCGAGAACCGTGGTCTTGCCCAGCCGTTCGCCGAACGCGCGGGCGAACGAGACGGTGTCCGAGCTCGTCATGAGGGATGGCGTCACCTCCACCACGTCCATCGCGGGCGGGGGGTTGAAGAAGTGCAGACCCACGACCTTGTCCGGGCGAGACGTCACCGAGGCGAGCGTGGCGATCGGGATCGACGACGTGTTGGTCGCGAGGATCGCGTCGGGACCGACGACGTGATCGAGTTCGCGGAAGATCGCGAGCTTGGCGTCGCGATCTTCCGTCGCGGCCTCGATGACCAGCTGGACGTCGGCGAGCGACGCGACGTCGGTCGTCCCCCGGATCCGGCCGACGAGCGCGTCCCGTTCCTGATGGTCGAGCTTGGCCCGCTCGACGGCGCGTCCGGTCGATGCATCGACCCGCTCGCGTCCGCGTGCGAGCAGCTCCTCGGTCGGCTCCAGCACGACGACCTCGACCCCGACGCCGGCGAGGACCTGGGCGATGCCGGAACCCATGAGACCGAAACCCACCACACCGACCCGGTTGACGTCCTTGGCGTCCACGACCTGCTCCCCTCCGACACCGAGAGCACGTAGCATAGGTGTGATGTCGCGGCTGCCGATCCCTCGCAGCATCGTGTGGGCGACCGCGTTCTTCGGTGTGTTCGTGGGCCACGCGATCGCGTACACGATCCTCGCGCCGATCCCTCAAGCCCGGTCGCAGCTCCTCGCCTCCACCGGACATGGGTACCTGCCCGTCGCGGTCCACGCGGCGCTCGCCACCGCCGTGATCGGACTCGCCGCGGCGTTCCTCGGGCGGCTCACCCGTGGACGAGGCGACCACGAGATGGCGTTCCGCGGCCTCGCT
>DATAEV010000295.1:0-3190 GCA_036257875.1 Actinomycetota bacterium
ACCGGCGACAGCAGCCGGAGGATCAGCGGAGCCTCTTCACCCGGGGTCCGCGAGAGCAACTCCACCTGGGCGAAGGACGCGACCGCCCAGGTCGCGATCGCGATCAGCAGCGCCGACCGGAGCCATCGCTGCGTCCGCGGCGCCAGCCTTGTCTCGCCTTCCTCGTGGGGGAGTGCCGAGGCGGCAGCGAAGAACGCGGCCACGACCAGACCTACGGGCGTCGCGATGACGAACCCCTCGTTCGGCGTGGCGAGGAGGACCTTGGGGGTCGCCAGCGCGTGGAGGGCCAGGAACCCCGCGCTCGAGAGCATGGCCAGCGAGACCAGGAACAAGCGCGCATCGTTCCGTTGACCGGCGGCCTCACTGGTGAGAACGGCCAGCACGACGTTCACGACGGCGACGGTGAGCACGAGCCAGAAGTGCGATGGGTGGTGCTCCCACATCACGTCGTACGCGGGAACGGAAAGCAGCAGTGCGAGGCCGACGAGGGGCATCGCCACCAACACACCTAACGCCGTCAAGCGTCCACGGGTCGTCATTGCCTCGGCCACCGGCGGGCCATCCTACGGTCCCGTCAGACCGAGGATCGGGCGTCAACGTGATCGCGAAAAGGCTAACCGATCTTCGGCGCGGGGGCTCAGAGTGGAGCCAGGATGAGCGGGTTGAGCCGGATCACGGCGTTGATGTCGGCGGTTCCGCGAAGGACGTCACGACCGAACTCACGCCCACGAGTCCGTGGCCGCATCCGACGTTGTCGGGACCGCTCGGGGGTTGCGAGATGCAGAGACTTCCTGAACCGAGCTCCGCCCCGTTGGACCCGAGCGCCACGATGTGGCCTCCAGTCCCCTCCGCGACGAACACCTCGAAGTACCGCGCGCCGATCCCCGAGGGAGCGTCGTAGAGCGGCAGCCGCCTCGTCTCTCCACCCGACAGCCTGAGCTCCACCGAAGAGACCTGACTACCCACGAGTCCCGCGTACCCGATGATCGGCTCGACGTTCCGGTCCGACGCGTTGCCGAACCCAGCCATGGCGAACGCTGCATCGGGGGGCGTCTCGCCCGTGTGCAGGCAGAACCCGATCCCACCGTACTCACCCTGGTCGCCGACCATGAGGTCGCCGCAGGATCCCCCCAGGAATCGAGGGAACCGGTCCCCTGAATAGGGCTTCGTGTCATAGGCGGCGAGGCTCCACTCGATGCCGCTCACGTGTCCGAACGACACGACGTGCTTCTGGGTGAGGAGGTATACCTCCTGGCCGTCCACCTGCTCGGTGTACGGCACCGTGCTGTTGGTGCCGTGGGCCGAGGTGTCCTCGGTCGCCGAGGGATCGGACGCGGGAGCTGCCGTCGCGTCGTTGATACCCCCCTCGACCCCCTGCGGGCTGGGCAGTATGCCGGTAGGCGCCTGAACGGTCTGCCTGGAAGCGGGTTGGACCGACCTCGGCACCCAGGACGAGAGGGCCATCACTCCGACCGCGAGTGCTGCAACGAGCGCGAGCGTCGCGAAGGACCCGATCGACTGGCGGATACGCACCCGCGCCACAGTGCCTTTGGGCATCTGCCGTACGAACACGGGCGCACGATCTTGAAGGGTTTCTGTGATCCGGTGCTCGAGGTCGATCATCCTTCGCTCCTTCCGATGTTGTCTCGAAGCTGTTCCTTCGCCCTGGAGAGAAGGGCGTTCACGGCACGAGGTGAGCACCGCAAGATCTCGCCGATCTGCCCCTCGGACAGGTCGTCCCAGTACCGGAGGACGAGCGCGGCCCGCTGCCGATACGGCAATCCCTTGATGAAGGACCAGACCTGGTCCCGGTCATCAGCGCTCGTGTCCGGCTCCATCACTCCCGCCTCGGTGTGACGCCGGAGGAGGGTCCGCTCCCGTTCGAGTCGCCGGACCCTCGCACGGCACAGGTTCACGACCGTCGTGCGCAGGTAGGCACCGAAGGCCCCGGGATCCCGGAGTTCCCCGAAGCGACCGGCGACCCGCAAGAAGGCGTCGTGGGCGATGTCCTCTGCGATGTATCGATCTCCCGTCAGAAGCGTCGCCAGAGCGACTGCTCGCCCGACATGCTCTTCGTAGAGGCCGCTGAGCCGGGACGTCGGCATCGACGCCATGCCTTCCAGGGTCTCCGCGCCTTCGACACCCATCGCCTCACCCGCCCCTCGCCCTATCTCTACGACTGAGATGCCTGGGGTGGGGTCTTCGCTTCGCTCGATCCTTGCTGAGATCGAAGGGAACCGTCGGCAGTGGTCGCGAGTCAAGTACGGGTATGTCGCGACCTCACACCGTGGAGATGCTCCTGCGCTTGGCTGGATGCATCATCGGGGTGATCGGGGTTAGGGCTGTCCTCGCGTGGAACCCAACCATGTGCGTGGCACCGGCGATCGGGTGCGCCCCACCGCTTCCCGGCCAGACGTCGTCGTGCGTGCCTCCGATCCCTACCTGCACGAGCGAGTACGTACCACTGAGGATCGCTGTGGGGCTCCTGAGCGTCGCGATCGCCATCGCCCTGTTCGTCCTCGCGTGGCTACCCAACCGAGCCCGGCAAGGAACTCTCCGGCCGGACGCATCCGGCGTCTCCTGAGGAGCCTCAGATCGAGAGCACGGAGATCTTGGGGCACTATCCCCTGACAACGCGGTACATGATGTGGGTGACGCCGGGTGCCTCGACCGCGCGCACCTGCTCGACCTGCAGATCGCCGACGTTCTCGAGCAGCCGCTCGCCGTCGCCGAGCAGGATCGGCGCGACATGGAGCCAGAACTCATCGATCAGGCCGGCGGCGAAGTACTGCTGGATGACGCTGGCTCCTCCGCCCAGCAGGACGTCCTTGTCGCCGGCGACCCGCTGCGCTTGCTCGAAGGCGGATCCGATCCCATCCGTAACGAAGAAGAAGGTGGTGCCTCCTTCCATCTCCTGGGGCTCACGCGGGTGATGGGTGAGCACGAAGGTGGGGACGTGGTACGGCGGGTCGTCTCCCCACCAGCCCTTCCAGGGTCGATCCTCCGGCCACGGTCCCGGGCCGCCCCCGAACATGTTCCGACCCATGACGACCGCGCCGACGTTCGCCTGCGCTTCCTCGATCACGGCGGTGCTGGCGGTGACCTCGCCGCCGCCCTCTCCTTGGGATGCTCGCCACACCTCGAGGTCGAAGAGCCACCGGTGCAGCTCCTCGCCGCCGACGCCGAGCGG
>DATAEV010000176.1:0-6254 GCA_036257875.1 Actinomycetota bacterium
GCGATGAGGGCGATCGAGTTCTTGGACGAGTTGCTCGAGAGGCTTCCCGTCTGAGCGGAGCACCCTGGCGCGCCGTTCGAGTCTGGTCGACACCCGCATAAGGGCCCTCGAACCGAGGGCTCGGTCGCCGCTGAGCCTCCACCGGTTCGCGAGTCAGCGTTTTCCGCTCAACTCCTTCCAGCGGAAGCACGATGTTGTGTGGTCGTTGACCAGACCACACCCTTGCATGAATGCATAGCACACGGTCGGTCCGACGAAGGCGAACCCTCGCCGCTTCAGCTCCTTCGACATGACGCGAGATTCCGGCGTCTCTGGCGGGATGTCGCCCATCCCCTTCCATCGGTTGACCTTGGGGGTCCCGTCGACGAACGACCACAGGAGCGTGTCGAGCGGGCCGTCGGCGCCCAGCGCGCGGATCGCCCTCGCGTTCCGGACGACGGACTCGACCTTCAGGCGGTTCCGCACGATCGACGGATCCTTCAGCAAGCGCTCCACGCGGGCGGGCGTGAACCGAGCGACCTTCGCCGGATCGAACGACGCGAACGCCCGGCGGTATCCCTCGCGCTTGTGCAGGACCGTCGACCACGAGAGGCCGGCTTGCGCACCTTCGAGGCTGAGCATCTCGAACAGGCGTGCCTCGTCGTGGACGGGCACGCCCCATTCCTCGTCGTGGTACGCGAGGTAGTCGGGATCGCTCGTCGAGGCCCAGGAGCAGCGAACGGGCACGGCGATCTCAGATCACGCGCCCGGCGTGCGTGTAGACGTTGCACCGGCCGTCGCGGACGAACCCGATCACCGTGACGCGGAGCCGGTCGGCGGCGTCGACGGCGAGCGATGAGGGCGCACCGACCGCACTCACGACGGGGATCCCTGCCACGGCCGCCTTCTGCACGATCTCGAACGAGACCCGCCCCGACACCTGCACGATCCGATCGGAGAGGGGGACGGCGCCGGTCAGCAGCTGCTCACCGATCACCTTGTCGATCGCGTTGTGGCGGCCGACGTCTTCGCGGACGCTCACGAGCTGGCCCTCGCCCGAGAACAGCCCCGCGGCGTGCAGCCCGCCCGTCCGGTCGAACACGCGTTGCGCGGATCGCAGCCGGTCGGGGAGCTCGATGATCGTCGCCACCGGAACCGTGAACCCGAGCGGGATCGGCGCGCACCGCACCTCGACGTCTTCGAGCGCCGCCTTCCCACACACGCCGCAGGACGACGTCGCGAAGAAGTTCCGGTGGAGGGCGGTCTCGTCGAAGCGATCCGCGAGCGCCACGGTGATCACGTTGTACCGCTGGTCCTCCGTGTCGACGTCGTCGCAGTACGCCACCTGCCGGACGTCGCCGGGCCGGATCAATCCCTCGGTGAACAGGAAGCCCACGGCCAGCTCGAAGTCCCCGCCGGGCGTCCGCATCGTCACCGCGACGCGCACCGCCTCCTGACCGGGTCCATGGGCCCGGATCTCCATCGGCTCTTCGGTGGCGAGCGCGTCCGCGCGTTCGCTGCGCGTCCCGTCGTGGAGCGCGACGACCCGCACGGGCGTCACGTTCTTCCGCAGCGGTTCGGAGACGGCCATCTCCCTCAGTATCGCTCCTCGTACCGGACCATGACGCCGCTGCGCTATCGTCCGGAGGCCACCGGAGAAGGAGTGCGTCCCGCCATGAAGTCCGGGCTCGAGATCGCCCAAGCAGCGTCGATGGAGCCGATCCTCGATGTGGCCACGGCGGCGGGCATCCTGCCGGAGGAGCTGCGTCCGTACGGGACCTACCGGGCGAAGGTCGCGCTCTCGATCCTGGACCGCCTCCGCGACGGTCCTGACGGCAAGCTCGTGATCACGACCGCGATCACCCCGACCAAGGCCGGGGAAGGCAAGACGACCACGTCGATCTCGCTCACGCAGGGCCTGGGCGTCCTCGGGAAGAAGGTCGCGCTGGCGCTCCGCGAACCGTCGATGGGTCCCGTGTTCGGGATCAAGGGCGGTGGGACCGGAGGCGGCTACGCCCAGGTCGTGCCGATGGAGGACATCAACCTCCACTTCAACGGCGACTTCCACGCGGTCACCGCCGCCCACAACCTCCTGGCCGCGGCGATCGACGCCTCGATCTTCCACGGCAACCCGCTCGGGATCGACCCTCAGAGCATCACGTGGCCGCGCACGATCGACGTGAACGACCGCGAGCTCCGACGAACCGTCGTCGGGCTCGGTGGGAAGGCCCACGGGATCCCTCGGGAGAACGAGTTCGTGATCACGGCGGCGTCGGAGATCATGGCGATCCTCGCGCTCGCGTCGGATCTGCAGGACCTCCGCGCGCGCCTGGGTCGCGTGGTCGCCGCGTCCACGTACGAGGGGGAGCCGGTGATCGCCGACCAGCTACGCGTGGCCGGCGCGATGACCGTGGTGATGCGCGATGCGATCGAACCCAACCTCGTTCAGACCCTCGAGCATCAGCCGGTGTTCATCCACGCGGGGCCGTTCGGGAACATCGCCCACGCGAACAACTCCGTCATCGAGGATCGGATCGCGCTCAAGCTCGCGGACTACGTGGTGACCGAGGCCGGGTTCGGGAGCGACCTCGGTTTCCAGAAGTTCTGCGACATCGTGTGTCGTCTGGGCGGGTTCGCCCCTTCGGCCGGCGTATTGGTCACGACGGTCCGCGCGACGAAATCTCATGGAGGCTTGCCGTTCGATGACCTTGGCTCGGAGGACCTCGACGCGCTCCGGCGGGGCGTCGACAACCTCGAGGCCCACGTCGGCATCATCCGGCGGTACGGACTGCCGTGCGTCGTGTCGATCAACAACTTCCCCACCGACACGGACGCCGAGCTCGAGCTGATCAGGGAGCTCGCGACCGGGGCCGGAGCCGAGACGGTGGTCGTGAACCGTGGCTTCGCTGAGGGAGGCAAGGGCGCCGTCGACCTCGCGGAGGCCGTGATCGCCGCGTGCGAACGTCCCAGCTCGTTCCACCAGCTCACGCCGGATGGCGCGACGCTCCGGGAACAGATCGACGCGATCGCGACCACGTTGTACGGCGCCGACGGCGTCGACTACCTCCCCCAAGCCGAGATCGATCTGGCGCGGATGGACCGTCTGGGCTTCGGGACGGTCCCCGTCTGTATGGCCAAGACGCACCTGTCGCTCAGCCACGAGCCCACGTGGCTGAACCGGCCCCGTGGCTATCGGCTGCCGGTTCGGGGCGTCGTCCCCGCGGCGGGCGCCGGGTTCGTGGTCGTGCTGTGCGGCGAGATGCAGCGGATGCCGGGGCTGGGCCGAACCCCGAACTTCACGGGCGTGGACATCGACGCGGAGGGCAGGACGGTCGGCCTGTTCTAGGCTTCTAGACTTGGCCGGCGATGGCTGCCTGCCCGAACTGCGGTGCCGAGAACCCCGACGGAGCCAGGTTCTGCAACGCCTGTGGCAGTCCGCTCCCCGAGTCCGCACCAACCGTTGCCGGGGAGGTCAGGAAGACCGTCACGGTGATCTTCTGCGACGTCACAGGGTCGACGGCGCTCGGGGACCGGCTGGACCCGGAGGCGGTCCGGCGCGTGATGTCCCGGTACTTCGCGGCGATGACCGAAGCGATCGAACGCCACGGCGGCACCGTGGAGAAGTTCATCGGCGATGCGGTGATGGCGGTCTTCGGCATCCCGATCACCTACGAGGACGACGCCCTCCGCGCCGTTCGCGCCGCGGGAGATATGCGGGAAGCACTCCGTCTCCTCAACAAGGAGCTCGAGCGCGACCATGGCGCGACACTCGTCTGTCGGATCGGCGTCAACACGGGCGAGGTCGTCGCCGGCGAGAGCAGCGCCCGCCAGGCGCTGGTAACGGGCGACGCGGTGAACGTCGCGGCGCGCCTGGAGCAGGCCGCCACGCCCGGGGAGGTCCTGATCGCCGACGCGACGCTCCGGTTGGTGCGCGACGCCGTCGTCACCGAAGCCGTGGCACCCCTCGAGCTGAAAGGCAAGTCCGAACCGGTCACGGCCCACCGGCTCCTCGCCGTCCACGCGGGAGCCGCGGGCATCGCGCGGCGCCTGGACTCGCCGCTCGTCGGCCGCGAGCGCCCGCTGGCACAACTCCTCCAGGCGTTCGAGGACGTCGCGGCAGACCGCGTCTGCCACCTGTTCACGATCCTCGGTCCCCCGGGTGTGGGGAAGTCCCGGCTCGTCCAGGAGGCGCTCGGGTCGCTCGCCGAGCGGGCGACCGTCGTCCGCGGGCGATGCCTCTCCTACGGCGAGGGCATCACGTTCTGGCCGCTGGTCGAGATCGTGCGCGACGTCGTCGGAGCCGACCCGGGCGACGTCGCGGGCTCGATCGTCCCCCTCCTTCCGGATGACCCGTCGGCGTCGGAGGTCGCGACCCGCGTCGCACAGCTCGTCGGCGGCCAGACGGGGTTGGCGCTCCCCGCGGAGGAAGTCGGATGGGCCGTCCGAAGGTTCCTCGAGGGCCTGTCCCGCACCCGACCGTTGGTCGTCGTGCTGGACGATCTGCAGTGGGCGGAGCCGAGCCTGCTGGACCTCGTGGATCAAGTCACGGACTGGAGCCGGGACGCGCCGATCCTCGTGATCTGCATGGCGAGGCCGGATCTGCTGGACACCCGGTCGGACTGGGGCGGCGGGAAGCTCCACGCGACCACGGTCGCGCTAGAGCCCCTGTCGCCTCAGGAGGCCGAACGGCTCGTCGACAACCTGGTCGGCGGCGTCGACGAGTCCGCGCGAGCGCGGATCGTCGACGCCGCCGAGGGGAACCCCCTGTTCGCCGAGGAGACGGTGGCGATGTTGGTGGACGACGGCGTGATCCATCGAGAGGGCGATCGTTGGGTCGCGGCGACCGATCTCGAACGGGTTTCGGTCCCGCCGACGATCCAGGCGCTGCTGGCCGCGCGTCTGGATCGGCTGGATGACGCGGAGCGCGCGCTGCTCGGGCGCGCCGCGGTGGTCGGACAGGTCTTCTACCTGGGGGCGATCCGCGAACTCGGTCCTGCTGGCGAGCGGAACGACACCGGCCGGTTGGTCCAGCAGCTGGTCCGCCGCGACCTGGTCCGTCCCGCCGCGTCCGACCTGGTTGGTGAAGAGGCCTTCCGGTTCCACCACGGACTGCTCGCGGACGCCGCGTACCAGATGCTCCCCAAAGAGGAGCGCGCCGTGCTGCACGAGCGCCTCGCCGACTGGCTCGCGGCCCGCCCGGGCATGGCCGACGCCGACGAGTTCGTCGGGTTCCACCTCGAGCAGGCATACCGATACCGGGGCGAGCTCGGTCCCGACGACGAGCGATCGCACCACCTCGCCGCGCGCGCGGCCGAGCGGCTGTCGGCAGCGGCGTCGCGGGCGATCGCACGCAGCGACACGGCCGCCACCGAGAACCTGTCCCGCCGCGCCGCCGCGCTCCGCGCACCCGATGATCCACAGCGGGCATGGGATCTCATGGCGCTCGGTTGGATCCTGGGCGACGCAGATCGGGCGACGGAGATGGCCGAGACCTTCGACGAAGCGCTCGCACTCGCCGAGACGACCGGCGACGAGCGAGCCATCGCCCATGCATCGCTCGGCGCGACCTTCGGGCGATGGCTCGTGGCGCCCGAGGGCGGCTCGGACGCGATCGCCGCGCTGCTCGATCGGGTGTTGCCGCAGCTGGAGGCGTGGGCCGACGATCAGGGGTTGGCGATCGCGTACGTGTGTCGTTCGCAGATCCACTGGAACGCTTGCCGCTTCGAGGAAGCGAGGCGGGATTGTGCTCGCGCGGTTCCCCACGCCCACGCCGCCGGCGACGGAACCTTCGAGCGGATCGCCCTCGTGACGGGAGCGATCGGGGGAGCCCTGGGTCCGGCTTCCGCGGACCAGATCCTCGAGGACGTCGAGGAACTGCAGGCGCGTGCCACCGTGTACCCATCGCTCCGCCTGATGTCCATCGACCTGACGAGCGCGGTGCACGCGCTCCGCGGGAACTTCCATGAGGCCCGGCGTTTGCACGACGAGGAGCTCGCCGTGGCCCGAGAGCTGCTGGGCCGGGTGCCGAGCGGTTTCTACGAAGCATCGTGGCGCCTGGAGACACTCGCCGGTGATCACGCGGCCGCCGAGATGTGGGCGGGGCGTGGCTACGATCAGCTCGCTTCGTTCGGTGACCATGCGCACGCATCGACCCAGGCCATCTTCCGCGGGGTGTCCTGCTACCTGCTCGGCCGATTCGACGAGGCGCGACGGTACGCAGCCGCGGGCCGCGAGATGTCGGCGAGCGACGACGCGATCAACCAGTACTCGTGGCG
>DATAEV010000304.1:0-8526 GCA_036257875.1 Actinomycetota bacterium
CGGATCACATCGTGGAGCGTCACCGCTGGGTGGGGTACTTCGGCAGAGCTCCAATGGGTGTGTGACGGCGTGGGGCCGGTACGCCATGCATCGGTCAGCCATCTTCGCTGCTGGGTACGCGGATACGGGAACGCCCGCCCCAGTGGGGGGCGGGCGCGTGGTGCGACTCCGCGCCGGTCAGGGCAGCGGGTGTCCTGCCACCGGGCCGCCGGGAACCACGGTCGTCGTGGTTTGCGGCCCCGGGTGTCCAGTCATCTGGACTGAGCCGCCGGTCCCGCCCGTGGTGGTCTGGTCGGCACCGCCGGCGTTCGCCACCGCGAGGGCGATCGCCAGCGCGAGCGCCACGACGAGAGCCAGCACCGCGTACCGCCAGGAACCGTAGCTCTTCCGGTCCTGGTAGCGGATCGCCTGGGCGCTCATCTCGTCCTCCTTCCGGAAGGTCTTCGTGTATCGATGAGGTGACCGTACCGAGCGGCGTGTTCCGTTTCCGTGCCGGGAGGCACCGGAACGCACTGATCTTGCGCACGCCGCGAACGTGATGAGCAGCACGGGCTCAGCCGGCGAAGCTCCCGCCCTGTACAGGCAAGTACGTCCGTTCTTCCGTCACGGTCATTGCGGTGCTCGCTGGCAGAGTGGCGGCGGATCCCCACGTCGTCGCGATCAAGACACGACACGGTCGTCGTCTCGCCTAGAGCGATGACTATTCGAATATCGAATGTCGGAGCGGCACCATCACTCATCAGATCCGTTGGAACCCATCCCTTCGAAGAGCTCGGTTTGCATCAGTCGACTACGAACATCCCGGCCCTTCAGTGGCAGAACCTCGGGCTCTGAGCAGAGACCCGAGACTTGCGTCATCGTCGTCAAGGGACTACGACTCAGCCATGAAGGCCCGTTGCGCCCTGTTCGGGGCTCACGTTCGGTCTGAGGCGGACCATCCCTTCGATGGCAGCGAGGTGCGCCGTGCCGGATAAGAGCACCGACCCGCCCGATAGCGAGCGCGATGACGACATCTTCGCTGTCCGTGTGAGGGCAACGGAGGCGCAGGTCCACGAACTCGTAGGTCGCGGGCTCGATTATGGCGACCGCCCTCACTTCGGCGATGTTCATGAAGGCAAAGGCCAACTGGACCTTTTCTTGACTCGCGACCAGACCGAATCTCTCCGCGGCGAAGGCTATGAGGTGGAGATCGCTTCCAACCAATCAGCCAGGCAGCGCGAACGGTTGGGAGAGGTCGAGCAGGGCGACCGTTACGAAGCTGGCCGGATCCCGCCGAAGGGGCTCGGACGAAAGATCGATGGTCGCGGCGAGCCTGGCCAGACGCCGCCACGCTTGCAAGACCGTGATGATGGACCGGAGCCTCGGTCATGACGTTCCTCAATGTCGTCGAGATCGAGTCTGCTCTCGTCGCACTAAGAAACGCCTATCCGTCCCTTGCGGAGCTGATCCCGCTGCCGAACGAGACCTACGAACACCGCCAGAGCAACGCTCTGCTGATCCGTGGAAGCCCGTGGTTCGAATGTCGTCCGGCGGTCGTCTTCGTCAGCGGTGTCCACGCCCGCGAGTGGGGCGGTCCGGACATCCTGGTCAACCTAGCGACCGATCTGCTCGAGGCTTATTCGACGAACGCAGGGCTGGCGTACGGGGGCAAGGTCTTCGCGGCCGACGTGATCAGATCGATCGTCGATCGAACCGACGTCGTCGTGTTTCCGGACGTCAATCCGGACGGGCGGGCGTACAGCATGGCGGCTCCAGCGGACTCGGCTCAGGCGCTGTGGCGGAAGAATCGGAACCCCGCGAGCTCGGGTGGCGTGGCGACGAGGATCGGTGTTGATGTCAACCGCAATTATGACTTCCTGTGGAACTTCCCAGTCACCTTCGCTCCGAACGTCGGACCTGCCTCGACCGACCCTTCTTCCTACACGTTCTATGGGACCGGCCCGTTCTCGGAGGCCGAGTCGCGGAACGTGCAATGGCTGGTCGATCGCTTCCCAAGCGCCCGCTACTTCGTCGACGTCCACTCATACACCGGGCTCGTCCTGTACCCGTGGGGTGACGACCAGAATCAGATAACCGATCCCTCGATGTCGTTCAGGAACAATGCTTGGGACGGGAAACGAGGCATCACGAACGACGCGTACCGGGACTACGTCCCGGCCTGGAGACTGGCAGAGCTCCAGACCGCCGCGGCGATCATGCGCGACGGGATCCTTGCCGTCCGAGGAGAGAGCTATGTAAGCCAACAGGGGTTCGCGCTTTACCCGACCTCGGGCACGAGTGAGGACTGGGCGTTCACCCGCGAGTTCCTCAGTCCGTCCAGAGGCAAGCTGAGCGGCTTCGTGATCGAATTCAACAAGAACATCGACTTCTTTCCGACCTGGGCGGAGATGGTCGATCTGATCGCCGACGTCGACGCCGGTTTGATCGCGTTGTGCGCTTACGCCAGGCCAGGCCGCTTCGCGGTGATCCTCTGCTGGATCAGGAAGTGGTTCTGGGCGATCTGGCACCGGGTGTTCCCGCCTGAGCTATGGGGTCCATACGGTCCCTGGGGTCGGATCGTGCGAATCACCCAGGGGATCCCGGCGTTCGTCGGCAAGCTCATCGGGCGAAAGTGAGGCGACCCCTCATAGCGCGAGTCCTGACGACGCGTCCCTTGCTGCTCTAGCTTCGCGGTGAACCATGTCGTCGAAAGGTGAAGGGCCGATGACGCTCAAGGTGATGACCTGGAACAGCACGATCCCCGAAGACCCCGACGCAGGCGCTCCAGGTGTTGGGACGTTCAAACGGCTCGCGTGTATAGCGCGACGAGCGCGCCTGCCGCCGTTGCTGCGTCCGCGAACTCCACGTTGCTCCAAGTGTGACTAGACTCGCGGGCATGCGAGAGGGCCTCAGCCCTGACGACCTCGACGGGCTCCTCGAGCGGCCCTTCGTCGCCGTACTCGCGACCTACCGTGCCAACGGCGATGTGCTCCTCTCGCCGGTCTGGCACCGATGGCGAGACGGCGGCTTCGACGTCGTGACGGGCGGAGACGACGTGAAGGTGCGCCATCTCCGCGGAGACCCAAGGGCGAGCATCGTCGTCTACGAGCACGCCCCGCCCTATCGCGGCATCGAGGTCCGAGGCAGTGCGGTGCTCGGTAGCGCCGATGCCGACGTCGTCCGCGACATCGCTGTTCGGTACCTCGGCGACGAAGAGGGCGGGGCCTACGCGGACCGCGGCTATGACGACACCCTCATCCGGCTCGAGCCCGGACGCCTGCGAGCCTGGGACTTCGCCGACGACGTCTAAGTGGCGGACCCGAGCACGTTCGGAATGATCCACAAGAGGCGACGCTCTCGAACAGTCACGTCTTCCGTCGGGAGGGTCTGATGGCGACATACGTGCTGATCCATGGTGCCGGCGACGTCGGTTGGTATTGGCACCTATTGGAGGCTGACCTGCGGGAGCTAGGTCACGACGTCGTGGCACCGAACCTCCCGTGCGAAGACGACTCGGCCGGATTGCCCGAGTATGCCGACGCTGTGATCGAGGCGATCGGCAGCCGGACCGATCTCATCGTTGTCGCCCAGTCTTTCGGGGGGTTCACGGCCCCGCTCATCTGCGCTCGGGTGGCGGTGGACCTGCTCGTGCTCGTGGCTCCCATGATCCCCGCGCCCGGAGAAGCACCGGCGGACTACTGGATGCATACGCGATATGACGAGGAGGTGCACGAGCGCTACGACGACGAGGTTGCCCTCTTCTACCAGGACGTTCCACCCGAGCTGGCGGCCAAGGCGTTGCAGCACGGCCGGACGCAATCCGAGGCTCGGATGCACGAGCCCTCACCGCTCGCGGCGTGGCCCGACGTACCAACGCGGGTCCTACTGTGTCGAGACGACCGCTTGTTCCCGCCACCCTTTCTGCGCCGGGTAGCCGAGGAACGCCTCGACATCAGGCCCGACGAGCTCGACGGTGGGCATACCCCCGCCCTCAGCCGCCCGAAGGAGCTGGCGGATCGTCTCGAGGCGTACAGAACGTCTATCGAAGGCAAGACATCATGACTGCTCCGGGCGTGGCGCCCCAAACCGTGTGTCATCCTCAGTTCGAGTCGCGAAGCAGACGACCGAGTGTCTCCGGAACCTCGGCCGGGGGGAACCGGGGATCGGGGATCGGCTTTTGCTAGACGGCGCTGGGTGCCGAACCGCGTCGTCGAGGTGGACCCCTTCCCGCCTCGGGCCGCCGCCGGCTCGCGATCGCCTGCATCGACGGGGGCCGGTCGCCGGGCGGTCGGGAGCGTCTTCTGTACGGTGTGATCCGAGGCTACGAGAGGGAACGCCATGACGGCGAAGTCCGCATTCAGCGACGAGGGATGGAAGACCGTGTTGTCGGGACCGCCGAGCGCGGGCATGATCGTGCTCACCGCGCAGAGCGGTGGTACGTGGAGCGAGACGTGGGCGATGTCGAAGGCGTACGCGGAGGCCCGCCAGCAGCATGGCGAGAGCGAGCTCCTGGACGAGGTCGTGTCGGCGAAGCCGAAGATGGAGCGCACGAGCTACCGAACGCCTGAGGAGCTCCGAGAAGGCTGCCTCCAGCAGATCCGCGACGCGATCGAAGTGCTAGATGGCACTGCGACACCGGAGGAGATCGACGACTACAAGGGGTTCATCGTGCATATGACCCACAAGGTCGCGGCCGCGCATCGGGAGGGCGGCCAAGATGTCAGCCCCGCCGAGAGCGATGCTATCCAGGCCATCGCGGACACTCTCGGCGTGCCGGCCACCGGCTAACCGCAGGTCGGGGCTCTGCGGGAGTTCGCTCAGGTACTGCCCCGGCATGCGTTCGCCGACCGCTACGCCGACGCGTCGCCGACGGCTCCGTTCCGATATCCGTGGCAGAACGTCCGGCACGCAGGCTGAAGAGGGCGCGTCGCGGGGGGTGCGGGGCGCGGGCCGCTTGACCTGTGTCAACGAGGAAAGGCACGGACCCAGACCTGATCGGGGACGCTGTCCCCGACAAGATGGTCTGTGCGAGGAACATTCGAGCCGAGCGACGGGAGCGTAGGGGCGATCCTCGCGGCCCGCGGTGATACTCCTGCTTGCTCGAGAGCTGGTCTCCTAGTGAGTCTCGAGCGCGCAGAGTCTCTCGAACCATCCCAGGCATTCTTGGGACTTGGTTCCCGTTTCGTTGTCACACCGATAGAAGCGTCGATACAGGGGCAGGGACCGACCGAGACGTTCGACGAGGCGTCTGGCTCGTTCTTCGGCCTCGCCCCATCGGTTCGGATCGCGAGCACCCATGCTCCAGGCGTTGAATGCCTCATCGTGGAGCTCGACGATCTCGAGCACCACGAGATCGTTCGTGAATCCCTCCGTGAACCGCCGCGCGATCATGCCGTGATGGTTCTCACCGACCCGGGGCTTGGAGTGATCGACCAGATGCTTGAACGTGTCGTGCGTCGATCCGACGATGCGCAGACGCCGGCGCTCTTCACCGGGTCCGTTGTAGCGGTCGACGTTGGTGAGCACTTCGGCGACGTGGTGGACGACCGCACCTTCCGGATGCCCGGGGCGGGGATCACCCATGAGGCACCTCGGAGCCACTCGGCATCGCTCACGATCCGATGTTCGGTGTCGTTCTCGACCTTGAATGGGAGCTCGAGATCCGGTACGTCGCCTTGGTTCATCACGTCCGAGAGAGGTTACGGCGCATCCAGTTGTCGGGACGCCCTCTTCGCTCCGCGGATCCGGCGAACCCCCTTGTTCGATCCCGGATCGTGCTGTACGGTGCGTTGCCGTGGGAGTGACCTTCGCCTCTTCGAGCTTGTCACGACGACCCGCGCACTAGGCGCGCGTCGTCCTCCCTCGCGCGCCTGCCCCTCGTCGAAGGGGCTCCTTCTTTCCTAGGACCCGTGTAGGTCCGTTCAGCCAGAAAGGCGTGCTCGAGATGATCGAAGAGTTCGGAGATGGCGTCGGCGTCAGGTCGTGGGCGTCGATCCTGGACGACAACACCAGGGAACAGGCCGAGAGGACCGCCAGGCTTCCGATCCTGACGGAGCCGATCGCGTTGATGCCCGACGCCCACCTCGGGTTCGGCGCGACGATCGGTTCGGTGATCCCGACCGAGTCTGCGGTGATCCCGTCCGCTGTGGGTGTCGACATCGGCTGCGGTATGGCCGCCAGGAAGCTCGACATCGGAGCGGATCGGACGCAGGAGGCAGCCGAGGCGTGGGTTCACGGATGCGAAGCGCACGTCCCGGCGGGGATGGGCAAGGGACGGGCCGAGTTCTCGCCGGCCGCGCAGGCGTGGATGGCGGCGCACCCGCCTCCGAACAGCCTCGAGGGCGCCCAGCGGGCCGAGGCGCAGCTCGGGTCGCTGGGTTCCGGGAACCACTTCGTCGAACTCGCGGTCGATCAGGACGGCGCCACCTGGATCCTGCTCCACTCCGGTTCGAGGGGTCCGGGGAACCAGCTTGCGACGCTCCACACGAAGGTTGCGAAGAGGCTCCACGAGCGGCTCGGGACCGAGTTGGAGGATCCCGAGCTGTCCTGGCTCCAGGCCAACACGCCGGAGTTCGACGCGTACATCAGCGACCTCCGGTGGGCTCAGGCGTTCGCGTTGGAGAACAGGCGGCTCTTGCTCGACGCTGCGCACGAACAGCTGAACGCGGCGGTCGGGGAACCGATCGCGACGCTCGACGAGGTCAACTGCCATCACAACTACACCGAGCTCGAGGAGCACGGCGGCACCTGGCTCTGGGTCACGAGGAAGGGCGCGATCCGGGCCGGCGTGGGGGACAGGGGACTCATCCCGGGCGCCATGGGACAGAAGTCGTTCGTGGTGCGAGGACTGGGCAACCCGCTCTCGTACGAGTCGTGTTCGCACGGTGCCGGCCGGGTGCTCTCCAGGAGGGCGGCCAGGAAGACCCTCTCGGTGGAGGACCTGGAGTCCACGATGGCGGGGACCTCGTGGCAGGCGTCGGATGCGAAGGCGCTCCTGGACGAGGCGCCGCAGGCGTACAAGCCGCTCGACGTGGTGATGCGGGATCAGGCCGACCTGGTTCAGATCGAGGTCGAACTGACTTCGATCGCGAACTACAAGGGAGTGGAGAGGAGGTGAGGGCTCGATCCGACGGATCCGGACCCCCGTAGCTCAGTGGAAGAGCACCGGCCTACGAAGCCGGGCGCGCAGGTTCGACCCCTGCCGGGGGTACGGCTGGTTCGAAGGGTGACAGGTCAGATAACGTAACCCCGGGCCGGCGGGATCTACAGCGTGAGGTGTAACGGTGCACTGGAGTTCGTGGTACTCCCGGATCGGGTTCGACTCCCGACACGCTGACTAACCAGAGACCTGGTGAGCGAGCGGCTCACACTCGATCAACTCAGGGATTGACTGCGGCCGCGGCCTTGGGCATAGAACGATGCATGACCAACACCGTCGATCCCGTGAAGCTCGCGCGTGCGATCGAGACGGAGCTCCGGCGCAGTGGCTCTCCGGAACGCGCGGCGGGCGAGAAGCGGTACCTCAAGAGCGACATGGATTTCCTCGGGGCGACGCTCGCCGACATCAGGCGGGTCGCTCGGCAAACGGCCAAGGGGTTGGACCGCGACGGTGCCGTCCGCCTCGTCGAGGAGCTCTGGAGCGTCCCGACCTTCGAACGCCGCATGGCCGCGGCGCTGATCCTGGAGCTCCACGCCGACGAGCTGCGATCGGAGGACCTCAAGCTGATCGAGCGACTGATCCGCGAGTCTCGAACGTGGGCGCTCGTGGACGTCCTCTCCGGCGACGTGGTCGGGGAGATGGGACTGCACCTTCGCATCCGACGCACGTTGGACCGGTGGGCTCGCGACGACGACTTCTGGGTCCGACGGTCGTCGTTGCTCGCGGAACTGACGCCGTTGAAGCACAGTGCTCCGTTCGAGCCATTCGCGCGCCGCGCGGACGCGATGCTCGATGAGACCGAGTTCTTCATCCGGAAGGCGATCGGTTGGGTCCTGCGAGAGACCTCGAAGACGCGGCCCGACGAGGTGTACCGCTGGATCGCGCCGCGCACGCACCGGGCATCCGGCGTCACGATGCGCGAGGCCGTCAGGTACCTCGACGCCACACGGGCCGAGCGGCTGATGCGGGCGTTCAAGGATGGCCGCCCGGCTGTTCGGCCTCGTATGTGACACGCCCGTCGGCGAACGATTCGCGGCTCCAATTCGCCCTGCGTCTCTTGCCTCGGACTCGTTGGGGTGGTCGGATAGTTGGAAGAAAGAATTGGGGGGGTGAGGGATCGTGGCAACGAGCAAGTATCCGGTGGTTGACGTGGTCAGCCCCTTGAATCCCTTTGGTACACAGGTCTTCCCCGGGAAGGTCGACTTGGTTCGTCTTTCGAAAGAACTCAGCGAGATCCGAGATTCCTTCTTGCGGGTTCTCAACCAGCAGAAGACGGCTGGGGCTTACCAACTGAAGAAGGTCGATGTCTCGCTAACCGTCACTGCCGAGGGAACCGTGGGATTCGTGACTGCCTCGGCAGCGGGATCCATCAGCCTGTCGTTCGAGCC
>DATAEV010000307.1:0-5722 GCA_036257875.1 Actinomycetota bacterium
TCGAGCGCCTCGGCGATCGCATCGGCGTGTTCGGGCGTGAATTGCCCGAGGTGCACCGTGCGGACATCGGGCGGAACCCGCTCGAGTCCCGGCATCTCAGCCCTCATCCTCATGGAACGCGCGCAGCCGTTCGGCCTCGTCGTCGACAGCCCTCCGAACGGAGCCAGGGAGCCGTCCGAACGGGACGACCCCGACCCGCCCCTCGTCGAAGCGCCACATCCCGGCGACCTGCCCGTCCACGAGGAACGTGGGGACGGAGTGCGGGGTCTTCGTGTTGAACACGCGCGGACGGTGGTGGTCCGGGAGGATCTGCGTTTCCCGTTCATTGGCCAGCAGGGTGGCATCCCAGGTGGGCAGGAACCGCACCGGGGCGGGGGCGTCGGGGGCGGGGAGCGGTGCGCGGGGAAGGTCGTGGAGCATCTCGCCGCGTTCGCTGCGGAACCGGCGCAACCGCATCCCCGCGAGGCTCGGCTCGAGGCTCTTCGGTGCCACCCCGGACCAGCCCGAGATCTCCTTCGTCGAGGAGGGTCCGAATCCACCCAGGTACCGACGGATGAGGAGTTCGATGCCGTCGGCTTCAGCGACCTCAGGCAGGTCGATCCACGCGTCGGCCAAGCCGTAGAGGTCGGCGCTGCGCCGCTCCCAGGTCCCCGACGGCGGGACGCGAATCAGATCCACCCACAACCCCACGCCGTTCCAGATCCTCGGGTCGACATCCAGGAGGCGGAGGAGCTCTCGCCGGGGGAGCGGGCCGTCGGCGAGGAGGACGCGGAGCCGCTCGGCCGTTCGCGCCATCGTGCCTCCGTCCGCGACGCCGCGAGCCGCGCGCAGCCACCCGCCGCGTCGTGCGGCACGGACCCCGGCGGCCAGCGCCGGGTACTCGCGCGCGGAGACGAGGTGGATCGTGCTGCGCATCAAGGTGCCTTGGACCACGGATCGCCGCTCGAGGGCACTCGTCAGCGCACCCCGACGGAGCGTTCGCAGGCGGGTCCACAGCCCGATATATGCCGAGGGGGCGTACTGCGCTTGGATCCCGCCGATCCGTTCGACGGCCCTCGGGATCGGGAGGTCCGCCCGTTCGAGCAGGAGCTGCCGGGCGAGCAAGGCGCGGTTCCGCTCACGCTGCGAGAGGGTGCGCTCGGCCACGCGGCGGAGTCTAGGGGCGCGGGCGGCGGAGCCCCCGAAGAGCAACCCCGATAGACTGCCCCCATGGCGGATCCCTACCTGCCGCCAGCGATCGAATCGCCCCTCGTGGTGGTCTCCAACCGGGGGCCCGTCACGTTCGAGCGGAACGAGGCTGGTGGCTTCGAGGCGCAACGAGGCGCCGGAGGCCTCGTGACGACGCTGGCGGGCGTGTTCTATCGGGACGAGGCGACCTGGGTCGCCGCCGCCATGACGGAGGCGGATCGGGAGGTTCCGCGGAAACAGGCGCTGGATCAGGCGACCGACCTGCGGCTCCGGTTCGTGTCGATCGATCCCAAGATCTACGACGGTTACTACAACGGCATCTCGAACGGGATCCTGTGGTTCACCCATCACTTCTTGTGGGACATCGCGCGCAGCCCCACGTTCGACGAGTCCACGGACGACGCCTGGCACGCGTACGAGGAAGCGAACCGCGCGTTCGCCGAGGTGCTCGACCGGTCCCCTCAGGACGCCGTGTTCCTGGTCCAGGACTATCAGCTCTCGCTCGTACCGATGTACCTGCGCGAGTTGCGTCCGGACGCCCGCATCATCCACTTCTCCCACACGCCGTTCGCGGGGCAGACGTACCTTCGGATGCTGCCGATCGGGATGCGGGAGTCGCTGCTCCGCGGGTTGGCGGGCGCCGACGTGCTCGGGTTCCAGTCACGGACCTGGGCAGAGAACTTCCTCCTGTCCGCGAGGTCCCTCCCGGGGGCGAAGGCCGACCTCCGCCGCTGGCGACTGTCGCTCGACGGCCACACGTCACTGATCCGCACGTTCCCGGTGTCCGTGGGGGCGGAGGGTCTCCGGTCGATCGCCGCGCAACCCGAGACGAAGGCGATCCGCCGAGAGATCCGCTCCTCGCTCGGTGAGCAGCGGCTGCTCCTGCGCGTTGACCGGCTGGAGCCGTCGAAGAACATCCTGCGCGGGTTCCTCGCGTACGAGCTGTTCCTCCGGCGGAACCCGGGCTGGCAGGGCCGGGTGCGCTTCCTCGCCCTCCTCACGCCCTCACGCGAGGAATTGACCGCGTATCGCGAGTACGGCGACGCCTGCTTGGCGGAGGCGCACCGGATCAACACCGAGCTCGGGCGCGACGGGTGGGTTCCCGTCGTTGTCCGGCTCCAACACGACATGGACTACGCGGTGGCCGCGTACGGCATGTACGACGCGATGCTCGTCAACCCGGTGTACGACGGCATGAACCTGGTGGCGATGGAGGGCCCGGTCGTGAACCGCAACGGCGGGGTCCTGATCCTGTCGCGGAACGCCGGCGCGTACGGGCGCCTCGGCCGCCAGGCGGTGGGGATCAACCCCTTCGACGTTCGGGAGACCGCGGATGCGATCCAGCTGGCGCTGGAGATGGATGAGGACGAACGAACGAGGCGGGCCCGTGGACTCTCGCGAACCGTCCTCGCGCATACGCCGGCGACCTGGCTCGCCGATCAGCTCGACATGCTCGACCGTGCCGTCCGCCTCCGTGGATCCGACGAGTGACCCTGAACGGCCACCGTTCCTAGCTCCTCCACAGCGAGCGCCCAGACTTCCGTAACGTCCACCTGCTCGGATATGGGCGCTGCCGGATCATCGTCTGCCGGCGGAGAGGGTCACGACAGGAAGCGCAGAACCAAGGTTGCGGCCGGCGCGGCGGTCGTGCTCGTCATCGTCCTAGCGGCCGGAGGCTTTGCCTTCTGGCAGCTGTTCGGGGGAAGCGATCCATCGCCGGTGGCGCTCAACCCCGTCACATCGTCGGCGACCCCAGCCGCAACGGAGAGGTCTGGCGTGAGCCTCGACGGGACCTGGACGGTCGACGACACGTCGGGGTCGCTCGCGGAGGGCACCTCGTCGTTCGCGGGCTATCGCGTCAAGGAGGAGCTCGCAGGGACCGGTTCCAACACGGCGGTCGGGCGGACCCAGAACGTGTCGGGATCCCTGACGATCGAGGGCACCACGATCACGGCGATGCAGGTGTCGGTGGACATGACCACGCTCCAGAGCGACGACAGCCGCCGGGACGAACGGCTCCGCAACGATGGGCTGCAGACGGACCAGTTCCCGACGGCCACCTTCACCCTGACGAAGCCCATCGAGGTCGGCTCGGTGCCGAAGGACGGCCAGACGTTCCAAGCCGTCGCCGTGGGCGACCTCACGCTGCATGGCGTCACCCGGAGCGTCGAGGTATCGATCCAAGCGCAGCGCAACGGTGACGAGATCGAGGCGATACGCAGCGTCGACGTGGCGCTGACGGACTACGGCATCGAGGCGCCGACCGGGTTCCTGGTCCTTTCGATCGCGAACACCGGGACGATCGAGATCCACCTGCTCTTCCGGCCGGCCTGAGCCGGGCCTCGCTGGTCGAACGCTCGGTCCGTTCTCAGCCACTTCCCAGGTTCGACTGTTGCACTTGCATGGACATACGGGATGAGGAGGTAGGTCGATGGGTCAGCCGTACGGACCATGGCAGGGACCGGGCGTCGAGCACCACGGTGCCTGGTGGGGGATCCTCCACCTCCTGCCGTTCCTGATGGTGCTCGTCTTGATCGGCGTCGGGATCTGGGCGGTCCTGCGCATCACCTCGCGGCCGGTGGCGCTCAGAGCGGGCGTCGGTCCGGCTCCGCTCCCGCCCCGCGACACCGCCGTGGAGGAACTGCGCATCCGGTACGCTCGCGGCGAGCTCGAGCGCGAGGACTACGCGCAGCGGATGCGCGACCTGGGAGGCGCGGACATCGGCGACCGGGCGTCGCCCGTCGATCCGCCGGCGCCTCCCGACGACTCCACACCCGCGGGCGGATGAGGAGATGGGTCTGATGGAGCGGACGGCGCCGGGCGGACCGACGGAGTCGGTCGCCGACGCCGTCCGCGTCCTCGTCGTGGACGATGAACCGGCGATCGCCGATCTGGTCGGGACCGCGCTGCGGTACGAAGGCTTCGACGTCGCGACCGCCGGGAACGGTCGTGACGTCCTCACGATGGTGGAGACGTTCCGGCCGGAGCTGATCGTGCTCGACATCATGTTGCCGGACCTCGACGGCTTCGAGGTGCAGCGGCGCCTCGCCGATCGCGGCCGCCGGATCCCCGTGCTCTTCCTCACGGCGCGTGACGCGACCGAGGACAAGGTCCGCGGTCTCACCATCGGCGGGGATGACTACGTCACCAAGCCGTTCAGCCTCGAGGAGCTGATCGCCCGGATCCGGGCGGTGCTCCGGCGTGCCGGCCACGGCGAGGAGTCGGCGGGGCGGCTCCGGTTCGAGGACCTGGAGATGGACGAGGACACGCACGAGGTCTGGCGCGCGGGAGGGCCGGTCGAGCTCACCCCGACGGAGTTCAACCTGCTCCGGTTCATGCTCGTCAATCCGCGGCGTGTCTTGTCGAAGGAGCAGATCCTCGACCACGTCTGGCACTACGACTTCGGTGGCGACGCGTCGATCGTCGAGACGTACATCAGCTACCTGCGCAAGAAGGTGGATGTGACCGGTCCGCACCTGATCCACACGGTGCGCGGGGTCGGCTACGCGCTCCGGTTGCCCAAGGAGTGAGGATGTCCCTCCGGGCGCGGTTGACGCTCGTTGCGGTTGCGCTCGTCGCGTTCGGACTGGTGGCCACCGAGCTCGCGACGTATCACTACCTGTCTCGGTCGCTGATCCAGCGCGTGGACGAGCAGTTGGCGGCTGCTCAGGTGCCCGCGGTCGGCATGTTCGAGCATGGCGGCGACTTCGGGGGCGGCCCGCCCGGTCTCTCGATCCCCGGCGGTTCCTATGCGCAGCTCGTTGATCCCGCCGGGAAGGTCGTTCGATCCGCTCCGATCGGACCGTCGCCGGAGGGAGTGTCTCCCGCGACGATCCCGCCCGCTCTCCCCGGATCTCCGGGGGGACCGCCGGGGGGATCCATCACCTACACGGCCCCTGCCCCGGCTGGCGAGCATGGCGACTATCGGATCCGTGCGACCGCCGTCACGGGCGGGGGCACGCTGATCGTCGCGATCCCCCTCACCGAGGTTCACGCGACGCTGCGGCGTTTGCTCGGCCTCGAAACCTTGATCGGGATCGCCGTGTTGATCGCGGTGGCGCTCCTCGCCGGGTGGCTCGTCCGCGTCGGCCTGCGTCCCCTGACGGGGATCGGCGACACCGCTGGAGCGATCGCGGCCGGTGATCTGACCCGCCGGGTCGAACCTGCCGACGAGCGGACCGAGGTCGGGCGGCTCGGGATCGCCCTCAACACGATGCTGGCGCACATCGAAGCGGCCTTCGAACAGCGGCGCCGCTCCGAGGAACGTCTCCGCCGTTTCGTCGCCGACGCCTCGCACGAGCTGCGGACGCCGCTGACCTCGATCCGCGGATACGCGGAGCTGTTCCGACGGGGCGCCGAGAGCCGGCCCGAAGATCTGGCGAAGTCGATGTCTAACATCGAGTCCGAGGCGTCCCGGATGGGCGTGCTCGTCGACGACCTCCTCTTGCTGGCCCGGCTCGACCAGGGGCGCCCGCTCGATCGGGAGCCGGTCGACCTCGCCGTCGTCGCGTCGGAGGCCGTCGAGAGCGCGCGG
>DATAEV010000322.1:0-8673 GCA_036257875.1 Actinomycetota bacterium
AGCTGGAGCACCGACACAAGCTTGCCGAGCAGGGAACCCCCACGATGGGTCTGTACGACCAACGAGGGAAGGTTCGCGTGCGCCTCGGCCTCGCCGCGGGCGGCGCGCCCGTGCTCAGGCTGCTGGACGCCGACGGGACGGGGCGGGCGATCGTCGGCCTCGCGAACGACGACTCACCGTTCGTTCAGTTCCTCGAAGACGACGGCAAGCGCCCGGGGTGGACACAGCGCTGATCCTCATACAGGCTCGGTGAGCGCCGGACGATCTGCCGCGAACCGGGGCACCCGCCACTCGGAGTCCCCATCCAGCGCCAGGTCGACCAACGCGCGACCGATGGCGCTCGCGAACTTGAACCCGTGGGCCGTGCCCAGCGCGAACGAGACGTTGGACGTTCCCGGCACGAGATCCAAGACGAAGTCCTGGTCGGGCGTGAGGGTGTACAGGCACGTCCGCACCTCGATCGGTGGGCCGGCCGCCCCGGGCAGGTGCTCCCGGATGAACCGGTCGACCACCGCGGCGTAGGCGGGGTCGGGTTCGAACGTCCTCGTTTCCGGGGTCACCTCGGGACCGCCGCCATGGATCGCGATCTTCGGACCGGGTTGGCCGAACGACGGCAGACCGTACATATGCGGGTCGCTGTGCCAGATCCAGACCGGGAACCTCGCGGGATCGAACGACGCCGCGTTCGCGGCGTCGAAGTACGTGACCTGCTCTTGGAGGATCCGGAGTGGGAGGCGCACCCCCAAGGGCGCCAGCACCTCGTTCATCCACGCGTCCGCCGCGATCACGAGCGACCCGCACCGGATGGTGCGGGTCGCGGTCTCCAGGGCGAAGCCCGCGCCGTCGGGGACGATCCGATCGACGGCTGTCTCCGGGAGGAGATCGACGCCTCGCGCGAGCGCGAGGCGCCGATGCACCGCGTTCGCGCGGCTGGCCGCCACGATCCCCGCATCATCCTGGTAGATCGCGACGACCTCGTCGGAGACGTGCCACGCCGGCCAGCGCGCGACGACGGCTGCTGCGTCGAGGACCTCGTGCTGCACGCCCTCCTCGTGCATCGCCGCGACGTATGCGTCGGGCTCGTCGATCGGATGGATGGGGAAGAGGTCCAATCCGCCGGTGATGGTGAGGAGCTGCTCGCCCGATTCGTCGGCGACCTCAGCCCATGTCTCGAACGCCACGCGCGTGAAGCGGACGTAGTCCGCCGAGGGGTAGCTCCGCCGGATGATCCGCGAGTGATCTTCGGACGCACCTCGTCCGTGGCCGAGCTCGAACCGTTCGAGCCCGACCACGCTGACGCCGCGAAGCGCGCCCCAGTACGCGGCCGCCGAGCCGAAGGCGCCGAGCCCGACGACGCCGAGGTCATATCGGTCGTCGGAACGGTTCAGTGAGGAGTCCTCACATCACCGGGAAGGTCTCGGACTCGGTGCTGGTGACGCCGCCCTGCAGCACCCGACGGCCTTCCACCAATGACCGTTGCGTCGAGCGAGTCCGTGCTGATGATCGAGTAGCCGCCGGCGCCGCCCTCGGTCTCGGGCATCGGGCCACCGCTGGAGAGCAGCAGGCGGTCCTTCATCGGCTCTCCCTCGTTCGTGGACCGTGAGATCGGCCCGGAACCGTCATCGTACGTTGGGGCATCGCCTCCGGCGAATCGGTATGGTCAAAGCGACGGGGACGTAGCTCAGCTGGTAGAGCACCTGCTTTGCAAGCAGGGGGTCGGCGGTTCGAGTCCGCTCGTCTCCACCCGGGTGATCATCGTCGCGCTGACGTCGCTCCAGGCGGCACGAGCACAGATGGCCGTGTCGCTCGGGTTCCACATCGTCTTCGCGGCGCTCGCGGTGGGCCTCCCGGCGATGCTCCTGTTCGCGGAGTACCGCGCCAACCGAACAGGCGACGCCGTCTGGATGGCGCTGTGCAGGCGATGGGCGCGGGCGCTCGGGATCCTCGTCGCCGTGGGGGCGGTATCCGGCACGGTGCTGTCGTTCGCGCTGGGGCTTTTCTGGCCGGGGCTGATGGGGCGATGGGGCGCCGTGATCGGCCTTCCGTTCGCCCTCGAGGCGTTCGCCTTCTTCATCGAGGCGATCTTCCTCGGCATCTACCTGTTCGGGTGGGATCGGCTGTCGCCGTGGGCACATTGGGCCGCGGGATGGCCGGTCGCGATCGGTGGTGTCGCAAGCGCCTGGTTCGTGGTGACCGCGAACGCGTGGATGCAGACGCCGACCGGTTTCGCGACCGTGAGCGACGGCCGGGTCGTCGACGTGCAACCGATCGCCGCGATGTTGAACCCGTCGACCCCGGTGATGACCACCCACATGATCGTGGCCGCCTACATGGCCACCGGGTTCACGGTGGGGGCCGTGTACGCGGTCGGGATGCTCAAGGGACGCCGCGACGTGTACCACCGTCGCGGGCTCGCGGTCGGACTGGTGCTCGGGCTCGCCCTTGCTCCGATCCAGATCGTCGTCGGTGACGCGGCGGCGCGCTTGGTGGCGGATCGGCAGCAGGTGAAGCTCGCCGCGATAGAAGGGCTGTGGCGAACCACCGCCGATGCGCCCCTCACGATCGGCGGGATCCCGTTCCCGTCGCAGGAACGGACGATCCTCGGGATCAGGATCCCGGGAGGTCTCTCCTGGCTGGCCTACGGCAACACCGGGGCGGTGGTCCACGGGCTGGACGAGGTGGCGCCGGCCGACCGCCCGAACGTCGTCGTCGTGCACCTCGCCTTCCAGATCATGGTCGGGATCGGGTTCGCGCTCGCCGGACTCGGGCTGTGGGCGTTGGTCGCGTGGATCCGCCAGCGCCGACTGCCCGATGCGAAGTGGTTCCTCCGAGCGGCCGCCGTCGCCGGACCGGCCACGTTCGTCGCCCTCGAGATGGGCTGGGTGGTGACCGAGCTCGGTCGCCAACCGTGGATCGTGTACGGCCAAACGCGGACGGCGGATGCCGTGACATCGCGACCTGGGATCGCGTTCTGGCTCGTGGCGACCGTGGCGGTCTACGTCCTGCTCGGCATCGCGTGCGCGTGGCTCCTCCTCCGCCTCGCGCGGACGCCACGCGGAGCAACCGAGCCCGAGGCGCCGGCATGACGACCTTCCAGCTCGAGGTCGCGATCCTGGTCGTGATCGGCGGGGGTCTCACCTTGTACTGGCTGCTCGGGGGAGCGGACTTCGGCGGCGGCGTTTGGGATCTCATGGCGATCGGACCGATGCGCGAGCGTGAGCGGGCCCTCATCTCGGATGCGATCGGACCGGTCTGGGAAGCGAATCACGTCTGGTTGATCTTCGTGGTCACCGGATTGCTCGCGGCATTCCCGACCGCGTTCGCGTCCCTCGGCTTCGCCCTATACGTGCCGTTCTCGATCGCGATCGCCGGGATCGTGTTCCGCGGCGCTGCGTTCGCGTTCCGCTCGTGGGGCGATCGGGGGTCGGCGTGGCAGCGGACGTGGACGAGGGTGTTCGGTGTCGCGTCCATCGTGACGCCGCTCGCGCTCGGCGCCGCCGCGGGGGCGGTCGCCTCCGGCAGGATCCGCGTCGCGGGATCGACGGTCGTCGCTCCCCTGTGGGGCTCATGGACCGGCCCGCTGTCGATCGTCACGGGGCTGCTGGCACTCGCGTCGTGCGCGTTCCTCGCGGCGAGCTACCTGACGGTCGAAGCGACGCAGCGGGACGATCGGATGATGGAGGAGGTCTTCCGCCGCCGGGCGCTCGTTTCCGGTGCCGTTTCCGGTGTCGTGGCCATGCTGGGACTCCTCGTCACCCGCAACGTCTCCCCGCAACTCTGGCACGGGATGCTCACACGAGCCTGGCCCTTCGCCGTGCTGTCGGCCGTCGGCGGCGTCGCATCCCTGTGGACGGTCGCGCGACGGCGCTACCGCGTGGCGCGCGTCGCGGCGGCGGTCGCCGTCGCGTCCGTGGTCGCAGGATGGGGCGTCGCGCAGTGGCCGTACCTGATCGTCCCCGACATGACGGTCGCGGACGCGGCTGCCCCGGCGAATGCCCTCCGGCCGATCGCGTTCGGCTTCGCGATCGGCGTCGTGCTCGTGGCGCCGTCCCTGTTCATTTTGTTCCGGGTCTTCAAGGGGAGCGGCTCGGGGAGCGGCACGCCGTCGTACCACTGACCCCCGAACACCGCCGATCGATGTCACGACCGTGGCTCCATCATGCGAACGGCGGTCGGTGCGCCCGGCATGCCGCCCGCCGAGGAGACGTACTCCGGCACGCCGACGCACGTGAACAGCAGACCATCCAGCTGCTCGCCCAAGAACCCGGGCACGTCGCTGTCGACGAAGGTCATCCCCGAGGCGCTCGCGCCGAGGCTGTAGGCCAGGAGGTGCAGCCTTCCCATGGCCACGCCTGCGGCGAGGTGCGCGTCCCGGTACTCCCGGTCATCGAGCGAGCCGACGTCCGTCGCGGCGATCACGACGAACGCCGCATCGCGAGCGAGTCCCTGTTCCCAACACACGTGGTAGAGCTCCTCGCGCATGTCGCCCGAGCGCACCGGGGCCGAAAGATCCGGCCAGCGGTACAGACCCGGCGTGAAGCCCTCGACATCGTGCACGACGAAGCGGTGGGGGAGATCGACGCCCCGCAGGGCCGTCAACAGGGATGTGCGCAAGGTGCTCTCCGGCAGCCCACGCGTGCGGTCCATCCGGCGTTGCGAGCCGCGGGCGAGCACGACGGATTCGATCGGTCCCGGTTCGAGGACGGGCACATCGACCGGCGCGCCGCGCCCCCACGGCGGCCCGAGCGCGTCCCGGTCGCCGGCGTGTTGCGCGGCCGTGACGAGGGGGAACTCCAACGGCGCTGCGTCCACGTCGCCCGCGGCAGCGGGACCCGCAGCGTCGATCGCGGGTGAGCCGTCGCCCAGGGCGACGACAGCGACGGGCCACTCCTGCACCCCGTCGGCACCGACGAGCGCGGCCACCCCGGTGTCGGGGTATCGGCTGTACAGGGACGCGGACAGGCCCGCGGACCCCGCGACGGCGAGGAGCTGGCCGAGCATCGTTCCGGCGTCCCAGTATACGTGCCGGTATCCACGCTCTCGGTATCGCCAGCCGGTGCGCCACGGGACCCCGGTGACGACGAGGGTCGGCGTATCCCCCCGCGGCGGCGGTCCGACCTGCACGAGCGCGTGGTCCTCCGGGTCGTACCAGTGCACGCCCGCAGGCACTCCCGTGCCCTCCGGAACGGCGGCGTAGACCTCCAACGGGAAACGACCGCCCGCGGACCCGGCGGCGCGGAACAACCAGGTCGCGTACGGTCGCTCCGTCGTCCGCACGACCCCGGCGGACAGATGCAACAGGCGGGAGAGCTGGGGCAGATCCAGTCGCCTGCGGGCGACGTCCGCGGTGCCGGCGAGCACGGCGACCGCCGGGGCCGCGGTGGACGGCAGGTTCCGCGGAAGGGCCAGTCGGGGCAGCGCCCGCCCGTACCGCTTGTAGAACCACGGGAAACGATCCAGGTCGTTGGCCTCGAAGCCCTGGACGACGCGAGGGTCGTCGACCGGCGCCGTCCACTCGCGCTCCGTCGAATCCGCGAATGCGCGATCGATGGACGTGAGCCGATGCAGCGTCTGCGTCGCGGTCTCCACAGCCCTCGATTCTCACGCATGGCGTGTGTGGACCGTCCGGACCCCCAAGGGAGGGCGCCCTGCCGAGACCAGCCCATCTTCAAGGTTACTGCGCCACAATGCGTCCGGTCTTCGGCTGCCTCTGGAAGGTCCGAAGTCCTAACCCGGGGGTTCAGGTCGTCCCCGCATGCGCCGAAGCACACAGCAGGGAAGGCGCCCGCGGGTGCCTGCGTCGACGCGTGGGACGAGGATGATCATCGGAACCGACGACCGTAAAGGCTCCAAGTGGCCGCTCTTCGCGGTGCTGGTCGTGGCGTGCGGTCTCCTCATCGCCGGGGCGTCGTTCATGCAGAAGACCGCCCTGACGTCGAAGGTAGACGCCCAGGAGAGCAGGGCGTCGGCGGTCGTTCGGCAGACGATCGCGCCGATCGTCGACGGGGCCAACCTCGCGAAACCGCTGCCCGAGGCGACCGCGACCAAGCTCCGGAACCAGCTCCGGAACGGCGTGCTCGCGGCTGGCGTGATCGCCCGCGTTCGGGTCTTCGCGCAGAACGGGCCGCTGCTGTTCTCATCCGACCCGGCCGATGATCCGGGGACCAAGCCCGGCGACGCCGATGCGATCCGGAGCGCCGCCGGCGGCGCGCCATCGAGCGTCGCCGGCATGGATCGCGTGTCGATCGGTTCGCGACCGTCGTCGATCGAGCTCCTCCACACGTACGTGCGGCTCCAAGGCGCCCGGGGCAAGCCAGGCGGCGCGGTGTCCGTCGAGCAGCCCTATCAACCTCTCGAAGCGGCATCGCAGCAGCCGTGGCACACGGTTCAGCTCGGACTGGCGGCTGCGGCTGCTGTGTTCCTGCTCATCACGCTCTTGCTGCTCTCGCAGCGGCTCGCCGTCAAGCGGGCTCGCGCCCGTGCGCATTCGCGACCGGCTTCCCCGCCCGGAACGTCGCCCCGACCCACCGAAGAGGCGGCAGCGAAGCCCGAACCGAAGAGGTGGACCCTCCGGAAGGACAAGCGGTCGGCAGCTGCCGGCGGGACTCCCTCCAAGGAGGAAGTCGAGCGAGCGGAGAAGGAGGCCCAGCGCGAGATCCAGGTCCGCGAGGCGCTCGAGACCCAGCTGGAGCAGCTCCGGACCAGGATCCGGGAGCAAGATGATCAAGCCGGCCGGCACGTCAAGGAGCTCACGCAACAGCTGCAGGTTGCGGCCGCGCGCGTCGAGGAAGCCGAGGCACGCGCGGCGGCGCCCGGCGACGGCGAGGCCGCGCAGCGGCTCGCCGCAGCCGAACGGTTCGCGCAGGAAGCCGGTCAGCGAGCCCGTGAGGTCGAGGCCAGGGCCGCGGCCGCCGAAGCGCGCGTGACCGAGCTCGAGGCTCGTCTCGTGGAGGCCAGCCAGGCGAACATGCAGCCGGTTGCGGATCACCGCATCGCCGAGCTGGAACGCGCAGCGCAGGAGGCGATGGCCGCTGCCGCGGACAGCGCGCGGCGAGCCGAGGCGACGGAAGCGGTCCGCGACGAGCTCGAGACCAAGGTCGCACAGTTCGGGTCGCGAGCTGCGGAGCTGGAGGCGACGACGGCCGCCGTGACGCTGCAGCTGCGAGAGGTCGAGGCGGCGAAGGCCGACCTGGAGCGGCGGGCGCACGAGGCGGAGTCCGGGGGGGACGCGGTCCGTGGCGAGATGGCGCAGCTCACCGCCGAGCGCGACGCCCTCCGGGCTCGCGTCATGGATCTCGAAGCGGCGCCCTCCTCAACGACGAACGCGCCCGATGCCAGGACGGAAGAGCTCGAGCAACAGCTGGACGCGACTCGTATGGAGCTCGAACAGATGGATCAACGTCTCCGGAACGCCTACGCGGAGCTGGCACAGGCGCGATCCCTCCAGCGGGAGCCGGATCCCGCTGCTGCGCCTCGCGAGGACCCCCACGCCCACGAGCTCCGCCAGGAGCTCGGTCGCGCGATCGAACGCGCCCAGGTGGCGGAGGAGCGTGCGGCCAAGCTCGAGGCCGATCTGCTCGCCGAGCGGCACGGCATCCGCTCGCTCGACGAGGGAGCCGAACCCGAGGCGCACACCGAACGCGATCATGAGCCTGAGCTCGATCCGGCGATCGATCCCGAGCTCGATCCCGAGTTCGAGCCGATCCCCGCGTTCCGCTCGATGGTTCCGTCTCCGTCGGACGGGAACGGGACCTCGGAGACGAACGGAGACGCGCAGGAGGGTGACAAGAGCCTTCGGTTCCGGCTGGCGCAGTCGGCGGCCCGCAAGAAGGGACTCGGCGACCTCGAACCACCCTCGTCCTGAGCCACGGTCCGACGTTCCTCGACCCGATGCGACATCATCGAGGGATGCGACGTGCCCTCGTCCTGGTCGCGCTGGCGCTCGTGCTCGTTCCGCACGCGCCGGCCGGCGCTTCGGCGCCGGCGTACCGGTCGAGCGTCCGGGCCCTTCCGGCGTCGATCCGCGACCTGATGCGAGGCTCTTCGTGGCGTCCTGGATGCCCGGTCGGGCTGAGCGACCTTCGCCTGGTCGGCGTCACCTTCTGGGGGTTCGATCGGCAGGCGCATCACGGCAGGCTCGTCGTGCATCGCACGGTGGCGCGGGATGTCGCCCGCCTGTTCGGGAAGCTCTACGCGGCTCGCTTCCCCATCCACAGGATGCGGTTGGTGGACCGGTACGACGCCGACGACAAGCGCTCGATGAGGGACGACAACACGTCGGCGTTCAACTGCCGGTACCGCAACGGCGTCTGTTGCACCTGGTCGATGCATGCCTACGGCAAGGCGATCGACATCAACCCCGTCGAGAACCCGGAGCTGTGGTCGGGCGGGGTCGCTCCACCGAACGGGGCCGCATACGCGGATCGATCGAACAGGTGCAGAGGCATGATCTTCCACGGCGACGTCGTGTGGAAGGCCTTCCACGCGATCGGGTGGGGGTGGGGTGGCGATTGGTCGTGGCCCATCGACTACCAGCACTTCTCCACCAACGGGAAGTAGCATCAGCCGCGTGACGCGCCTGGAGGTCCTCCGCCCGTTCGTCGAGCAGACCGTCAAGGAGTTCCTGGGGGTCGAGGAGCTCAAGGTCCTCGACGACGGGACGATCCCGATCCG
>DATAEV010000029.1:0-17329 GCA_036257875.1 Actinomycetota bacterium
CGGTTCCAGTTCATCACGCTCGCGGGCTTCCACGCCCTCAACGCGAGCATGTTCGAGCTGGCGAAGGGATTCGCGGACGAAGGGATGACCGCGTACGTGCGCTTGCAGGAGCGGGAGTTCGCGCTCGAGCCCGCCGGCTACTCTGCGGTCAAGCACCAACACGAGGTCGGCACGGGGTGGTTCGATCTCGTGTCGAAGACGATCAGTCGAGGAGGATCGTCGACGCTCGCCCTGGAGGGCTCCACCGAATCCGCCCAGTTCTGACCGCGTACCCTGAGCGGATGCTGGGGGAGCTCCACGGTGCGATCGCGGCCGCCGTCACACCGCTGCGTGATCACGGCGCCTCGTTGGATGAGGCGAGCGTCGCTCCCCTGATCGACTTCCTTGCCGGTGGGGGCATGGACGGCCTCCTCACGTGCGGCACCACGGGCGAGGGCGTGCTCCTGTCGGTGCAGGAGCGGCGCCGGATGACGGAGCTCTGCCTCGAGGCCCGTCCGGATGGCTTCGCGGTCGCGGTCCACGCCGGCGCGCAGACGACCGAGCACACCGTGGAGCTGTCGTTTCACGCGAAGGAGGCCGGAGCCGACGCCGTCGCCGTGATCGCACCGCCCTACTTCCCGCTCGACGAGCAGGAACTGTTCGATCACTTCCGGCAGGCCGCCCACGCGTGCGCCCCGTTGCCGTTCTACATCTACGAATTCGAGGCGCGGAGCGGATACCCGGTACCGCTTCCCGTGATCGAGCGGCTGCGCGACGAGGTGCCGAACCTCACCGGACTGAAGGTGTCCGACACGCCGTTCGAAGCCGTGAAGCCCTACCTCGTGGACGGTCTCGACGTCTTCATCGGCTTCGAGCCGCTCGTGCTGGAAGGGCTCGCGGCGGGGGCGGTCGGCGCGGTGTCGGGCCTGGCATCGGCATGGCCGGAGGTCACCGCCGACCTGGTCCACCGGAGGAGTGACGCCGCCGACGCTCGCGTGAACGCTCTCCGCGACGCCTTGCGGGACCTGTCGTTGCCGGCGGTCGCGAAACAGGTGCTCGTGGACGAAGGTGTATTGGCCCACGCCGACGTCCGGCCGCCGCTCCGTGGGCTCACCGACGAGGAATGGGCCCGCGTCTCCGTACTGTGACAACAACAGCTGAACCGCCTCCGCGGTCGGCTGAAACACGAGTTGCTCGCGTGCGCTCGGGCCGGCGTGCCGTGCGAGGTGATCCCCGGGATCACGAGCGCGGTCGCCGCGCCGGCCTCGGCAGGGATCCCCGTGACCCACCGGGGCATCGCCAGGTCCTTCGCCGTCGTGACGGCGTCGACGTCCGGGACCGCGCACGCGCCCGACGCCGTCGACCTCGGTCGCGTCGCGACCGCGGTCGACACGCTCGTGCTGCTCATGGCGGCGGGGAAGCTGGAGACGACGTGCCGAACGCTGATCGCGGCCGGTCGTCCTTCGGACGAGCCGGCCGCGATCATCCAGTGGGCGACCACGGCGGAGGAACGCAGCGTGATCGCGACGCTCGAGGAGCTGCCGGTGCTCGCAACCGCAGCGGGGATCGGACCGCCCGCGACGCTCGTCGTCGGCGCGGTGGCGGCGATCCCCGCGGAGACCGCGGCACTCGCCGCCCCCTTCGCCGCTTCGCCTCACTTCGGGTGGGCGTCAGCCCCGCCACTCGCGGTCTAACAGGCCGTAGACGGCCAGGTCATAGAACCCGCCGCTGCCGCGACCCTCTTCGCGGGCGATCCCTTCGTAGGTGAACCCCAGCCGCTCAGGCACCGCGCGGCTGCGGGCGTTATCCGTTCCCGCGCGGATCACGATCCGATGCAGTCCCAGCTCTTCGAAACCGATCCCGATCAAGGCTCTGCAGGACCTCGTGACGTGTCCCCGTCCTTCGTGCTCCCGCCGTACCCAGTAGCCGATCTCCCCGACGATCCCGAAGGTGTCCGGGAACAATCCAACTCCGCCGACGAGCTCGGCGCCTCGCCACAGGCTTCCGCCGCCGAGTCCACGTGGTTCGGGCGTAACCGACTCGAGCCACGTTCGCTCGTCGTCGATCGTCTTCGCATCCCGGACGAACGGCATCCACGCACCGAGGCGAGCGCGTTCCACTTCGATCGCCTCCCACAGCGCGTCCAGATCACTCATCTCGTAGTGGCGAAGGACCACTCCCTCGCCCAGGTCCACCGGCAACGGGCTCATCGCGCCCGCGCTCGCCACTCGTACTCGAGGATCCCGTAGACCACGAGGTCGTCGAACCCTTCCGGGTTGCGAACCCCGCCGCGCAGGACGCCCTCCTGCCGCATCCCGAGGCGTTGGGCGACCGAGCGGCTCCTCGTGTTGCCGACGGCAGCGCACAGCTCCATCCGGTGCAACCCGAGATCGTCGAACGCGAGATCGAAGAACCGCCGGCACGCGCGCGTGATGATCCCCCGTCCCTCGTAGTCACCGCCGATCCAGTACCCGATCTCGGCGCCCGCATCCTGCACGTCGACGCGAAGGCCGATCGAGCCCGCGAGCCGGCCGTCGACCCAGATCCCGTTCCCCTCGAGGTCGGTCTCCGATGCGAGGCAGCGTTCGATGAACGCCCTCGTGTCGGCCGGCGATCGCGTGTGCGGTTCCCAGATCATCCACGGATGCAGCCGGTCACGGTTGGCGTCGACGAGCGCGAACGCCTCCTCCGCATCGTCCGGCGTGTACGTGCGGACCTCGATCCCGTCGCCGAGGTCCCAGTAGATCGGATTCACGATCCGCTGGGCGCGACCGATCCGGCGGCCTCGCGCTTCTTCAGCTCCTCGTCGTGCAGGACCCGTCGGAGCACCTTGCCGACCATCGTCTCCGGAAGGGAGTCGCGGAACTCGACCTCGTGCGGGATGCGATAGCCGGTGAGTCCCACCTTCGGGTCCCGGCACCATGCGATCAACTCGTCGGCGGTGAGCTTCGCACCCTCCTTCAGCACGACGAACGCCTTCACCCGTTCCCCGGTTCGATCGTCCGGCACCCCGATCACGGCGACCTTCGAGATCGCCGGGTGGTGGTACAGGACCTCCTCCACCTCGTTCGGGTACACGTTGAAACCGGAGACCAGGATCATGTCCTTGAGGCGGTCCACGATCTTGCAGTAGCCCTCGGTGTCCATCACGGCGACGTCACCCGAGTGCAGCCAGCCGTTGCGGATCATCAACGCGGTCTCCTCGGGCCGCTTCCAATAACCCAGCATCACCTGGGGCCCCTGGATACAGAGCTCACCCGGCTCGCCGACGGGCATCTCCTTGTCCGGATCGTCGAGCGACATGATCCGGACATCGGTGTCGGGGATCGGGAGCCCGATCGAACCGGCCTTCCGCACCCCGTTGAACGGGTTGGCATGCGTGACCGGCGAACACTCGGTCAGCCCGAACCCCTCCACCAGCTGGCCGCCTTCGGTCACCCGTTCGAACTCCTTCGCCACCGCCGCCGGCAGGGGCGCGGCCCCCGACACACACGCCTTGATCGACTTCAGATCGAACTTCGGCGTCTCGGGGTTCTCGTTCACGGCGATGTAGAGCCGCGGAACCCCCGGGAAGATCGTGGCGTGCTCCTCGTGGATCAGCTCGAGCAGCATGTGGATATCGCGAGGGTTCGGGACCGGGATCAGCTTCATCGCGTTCAGGATCGCGACGTTCATCGAAAGCATCCCGTACGAGTGGAAGAACGGGAGGGCGGCGAGCATCGAGTCCTTGCCGTCCTCGATCACGGAGATCCACGCCGTCGACTGACGGGCATTGGCCGTGATGTTGTCGTGCGAGAGCATCGCGCCCTTCGCGATGCCGGTCGTCCCCCCGGTGTAGATGAGCACCGCCGCGTCACGTCCCGGGTCGACCGTGGCCACGGGCGGAACGGGATCCCCGCGCTTCATCGCAGCGTGCCAGCGCACCACCGGCGCCCCGCTGGGCACGGGTGGCCAGGGCTTCCCCGCCGCCCGCTGGGTCTTGCGGAACACGGCGATCGGCGCGAGGAGCTTCTTGATCGGCGGCATGTAGTCGTTGAGCCGCGTCACGACGACGTTCGTGATCTTGAGATCGCCGAGGAGGTCGGCGAAATCCGAGTAGAGGAGGTCGGCGATCAGCACGACCTTCGGTTCGGCGTCGCGGAGCTGATGCTCCATCTCGCGCTTCGTGTAGAGCGGGTTGTTCCCGACCGCGACGGCGCCGATCCGCTGACAGGCGTAGTACGTGATCACGTACGGCGGTGAGTTGGGCACGATCAGCGCCACCCGGTCACCCTTGACTACGCCGAGCGCGGTGAGCATCGCGCTGCACCGCTCGACCTCCTCGAGGAGCTGCGCGTAGGTCATGTGCTTCCCGAACCAAGCGAGCGCGGGCTTGTTCGGGTATCGGCCCGCCGCGGCATCGAGGATCGCGAAGAGGCTCTCGTGCGGATAGGGCTCGAGCGAAGGCCGCACGTCGCTGGGGTACGACGCGAACCAGGGTCGATGGTCGGTCATGCGCGGCATCATAGGCGGCATGGCGTCGGTGACGCAGGAGACGAGGGGCGGGGAAGGGCGGGGAATCTTCGTCCGCGGGATGCGACTGGTGGTCGCCTACGTCCGCATGCATCCCAGGCCGTTCCTGGTGTCCGTCGCCGGCTCGCTCGTGTTCGCCGTGTCCTCGGTGCTGCTGACGACCGCGCTCGGGCGAGCGACCGACCAGGTGCTCCGGCCGTCGTTCAGCGGCCCGGTGCCTGCCAGCTCGATCTGGCTCGCGGTGCTGGCGCTCATGACCTTCGGGGTCGGGCGCGCGCTCGGCATCATGTTCCGCCGGTACTACAGCGGGGTCGCGGGGGAGCGCGTGATGGCCACCCTCCGCAACCGGGTCGCCGATCGCTACCGGGACCTCCAGCTCCAGTACCACCGCGAGACGCCGACCGGGGAGCTGCTCGCGCACATGGAGGCCGACGTGAAGGCGGCGGTCGATGTCTTCTGGCCGGTGCCGTTCGCGACCGGCGTGATCGCGATGACGCTGCTGGCGATGGCCGAGTTGCTCCGCGCCGACCCGTGGCTCGCGCTGATCGGACTGCTGCTGTTCCCGTCGCTCGCGCTGATGAACCGGAGCTTCGCCAAGAGGATGGAGGAGCCCGCCCGCAGCGCCCAGGTCGACCTGGGCGAGGTGTCGGCCGTGGCACACGAGTCGATCGACGGCGCCCTCGTCGTGAAGACGCTCGGACGCGAGGACGCCGAGACCGAACGGCTCGCCGTGAAGGCCAGGGCGCTCCGCGACGATCGCGTCCGAGGCGGCTACGTCCGGGCGACCTTCGAGGCTGGGCTCGACGCGTTGCCGACGCTCGCCACCGCCCTTTTGCTCGCGGTGGGATCGTGGCGGGTGGCGTCGGGCGCGATCACGACCGGGCAACTGATCGGGTTCGTCGCGCTCTTCGGGCTGCTGTCGTGGCCGATGCGGTTCATCGGGTGGATCCTGGCCGAGCTGCCGCGGGCGGTCGTCGGCTACGCCCGGCTCGAAGAGGTCTTCCGGACCAACGTCACGCTGAATCCCCCTGCCCACCCGGAGGAGCTGCCGGCCGGACCCTTGGGGATCGAGGTGCTCGGCGTGCGGCACATTTACGACGGCGTGCCTATCCTCGACGGCGTCACGTTCGACGTCCAACCGATGGAATCGGTGGCTATCGTGGGACCGACCGGGGTCGGGAAGTCGACGCTGGCACAGCTGCTCGTCCGGCTCGCGGACCCCGAACAGGGTCGCGTGCTCGTCGGCGGGGTCGACGTTCGGGACGCGGACACCAACGCGCTCCGCCGCGACGTCTCGATCGTGTTCCAGGAGAGCTTCCTGTTCGCGACGACCGTTCGCGAGAACATCGCGCTCGACGCGGCCGTGGCCGAGGCGGACGTCGTCCGCTCGGCCATGATCGCGTCGGCGGACCGGTTCGTCCGCGAGCTCCCGCAGGGCTACGACACGGTGGTCGGAGAGCGTGGCTACACGCTCTCCGGGGGTCAGCGGCAGCGCGTGGCGCTCGCACGAGCCCTCGTGCGAGCTCCACGTGTCCTGATCCTGGACGACGCCACCTCGTCGGTCGATCCGACCGTCGAGGCGGACATCCTTGCGGCGCTCCGGCGCGAGCTGTCGACGACGCTCGTCGTGGTCGCCTACCGGCTGTCCACCATCCGCCTCGCCGACCGCGTGATCTTCCTGGAGGACGGCGTGGTCAAGGCCACCGGGCCGCACGAGGAGCTGCTGGCGCGCGAGTCGGGGTACGCGGCGATCATCCATGCCTACGAGCGCGGCGAACGGGGCGAGGGATGAGCGCCGTCGCCGAGCTGCTCGCCGACGATGAGGACGTCAAGGTCCCCGAGCACCTGAAGGGCGCCTTCGCCGTCCTGAGGCGGGGCCTGAAGGAGAGCCCCGAGCTGCGTGCCGGGCTGGGCTTCACGGTGATCGTCTCGTTGGGTGTGACCGTCGCCTCGCTCGTCACGCCCGTGCTCGTCCAGCAGATCTTCGACAAGGGCTTCACGCCGACGTTCAACGCTCGGTTCGTCTACGGGCGATGCGCCGCGGCCTTCCTGCTCGTCGTCCTCGCCTTCCTGGCCGCGCGATCGGCGGGTCGTCGACTCGTGACCGCTTCGGAGAACGCGCTGATGCACCTGCGGGTGCGGACGTTCCGCCACATCCACGCGCTGTCGATCGCTGAGCAGAGCGAGGAGAAGCGCGGCGTGTTCGTGGCCCGCGTGACGGCCGACGTGGACGCGCTCCAAGAGTTCATGGAGTGGGGTGGGATCGCGTGGATCATCTCCGGCGCGCAGGCGATCGGTGCGTTGCTGCTGATGCTCTACTACTCCTGGCAGCTAGCGACGGCGATCATCGTGCTGCTGATCCCCCTGCTGATCGTCGTGTGGTCGATGCAGGCGAGGCTGTCCGCCGCGTTCAACGCCGCGCGGACGCGGGTGGGCGAGATGCTCTCGGAGGTGTCCGAGTCCGTGATGGGCGCCGCCGTTGTCCGCGCGTACGGACTAGACGAACAGACGCACGACAAGGTCGAGCACGCGATCAGCGAGCGGTACAAGGCGGAAGTCCTCGCGCATTTCCGCGCGGCCACCTTCTGGCCGATGTCGTCGATCTTCTACGCCGTTGCGCTCTCGACCGTGATCGTGCTGGGCTCGGTCTACGGCAGGTCGTGGGGGCTGACGTTCGGACAGGTCTCGGCGTTCCTGTTCCTCGCGGACGTGTTCCTGCACGTGTTCACGGATCTCCCCGAGATCTACAGCGAGACCCAGACCGCGATCGCAGGCTGGCGCAAGATCCTTGCCGTCCTCGACCTGGACATCGAGGTCGTCGAGCCGGCGAACGGCGTTCTGTTGCCCGGCGGACCCCTGTCGGTCGAGACTGAGGACGTCCGCTTCGCGTACCGCGAGGGCCCAGAGGTGCTCCACGGGATCACGCTGTCCGTGCCGGCGGGCGGTCACGTCGCGATCGTCGGCGAGACCGGGTGTGGCAAGACGACCTTCGCGAAGCTGATGTCCCGCTTGGCGGACCCGGTCTCCGGCCGGATCGTGATCGGTGGCGTCGACCTGCGCGACGTGCAGAGCGACTCGCGGCGAACGCGGATCCGGATGGTGCCGCAGGACGGATTCCTGTTCGGCACGACGGTCCGCGAGAACGTGCGCTACGGCCGGCCGGCCGCGACCGACACGGAGGTGGAGGCGGCGTTCGTCGAGCTCGGGCTCTCGGACTGGGTCGCAGGGTTGCCGGACGGGCTCGCGACACCGGTCGGCGAGCGCGGCGAGGCGCTGAGCGTCGGCGAGCGCCAGCTGGTGGCGCTCGCGCGTGCGCAGATCGGCGACCCGGGGCTGCTGATCCTCGACGAGGCGACGTCGGCCGTCGACCCGGCGACCGAGCGACGGATCACCGAAGCGCTCCGACGGCTCTCGGCGGGGCGCACCGTGGTCACGATCGCGCACCGGTTGTCGACGGCCGAGGGCGCGCAGCGGGTGTTCGTCTTCGACGCTGGGAGGCTCGTCCAGGAGGGGACGCACGGCGAGCTGGTGACCGCCGGAGGCCGGTACGCCGCGCTCTACCGGAGCTGGCTCGGCAACGTGCGAGACGACGGTGCCGCGCCCGAAGGCGCGCCCGCGCGAACCCGATCTTGAGCTTGTCGGAGGCCGGCCGCATCCGTCCCGGAACCGACACGATCTTTGGGTTGTTCGAACTCACGGGCGAGGGCGGTCCGAGCGACCCGGAAACCAGGTCGCGAGGAACGCAACTCTGAGGTCAGGGCCCACAGCCTCGCGATACCCTCGCGCGCATGTCGGACCAGCTTCGCGAGATGGCGCGCCCGTCACTCTTCCCCGAGGAGGGCACGCTCCAGCTCAGCGGCCTGGAACGTCCCGTCACGATCCGTCGCGACCCGTTCGGCGTGCCGCGTATCGATGCCGAGACCCTCGACGACCTGTGGTTCGCGCAAGGTGTCGTGACCGCCGGAGAACGGCTCTTCCAGGTCGAGCTCGCGCTGCGCGCCGCGACCGGCCGTCTGTCGGAGGTCTTCGGCGAGCACACGTTCGAAGACGACCGGTTCGTCAGGACGATCGGGCTGCACCGGGCGGCCGCCCGCCACCTCCTGGCCTGGACCGACGAGGATCGGCACATCCACGGCCGGTTCCGTGCGGGACTCCAGGCGTGGATCGACGCCGCGCCGGCGCTTCCGATCGAATACACGCTGCTCGACCTCACCCCCGATGTCCCGGACGATCCGCTGCCGTATGCCGCCGCCTTCGCGAACCTCGCGTGGTCGCTCTCGAACAACTGGGAGTCCGAGCTCCTCCGCGCCGAGCTGGATGAGCGGCTCGGCCGCGAAGCGGCCGAGCTGCTCATGCCGCGCGCGCCGAGCGCGCGCGGCCAAGGCTCGAACGACTGGGCCGTCTCGGGCTCCCTGACGGCATCCGGCATGCCGCTGCTCGCCAACGACCCCCACCTGCTCGTGATCCAACCCGGCCCGTGGCTCGAGCTGCATCTGGCCGCGCCCGACTACGAGGCCCGCGGCGTGGCATTGCCGTTCTCGCCCGGGATCATCCTCGGCGCGACACCCCATCATGCCTGGGGCGCAACGAACGTCACGGGCGACGTCCAGGACCTCTACGAGGAGACCCTGAGCGACGACGGGACCGCCGCCCGGTATCGCGATACGTGGGAGCCGCTGGTGATCCACGACGAGCGGATCGGGGTCCGCGGCGAGCCGGAGCCTCGTACGGTCACGGTCCGCGAGACACGCCACGGACCGATCGTCACGCACGGCACGGCGGGCGTCTTGCAGACGACCTACAGGGCGCTCGACCGGCCGTACGCGCTCCGGTGGACCGGCCACGAGAGCGCGTTGCGGCCCTCGCTCGCCCTCGACGTCGTCCGCGCGCGCTCCGTCGAAGGGTTCCGCCAGGCGGTGTTGCAGATCGGGTGCCCGGGTCAGAACTTCGTGTACGCGGGCGTCGACGGCACGATCGCCTATCAGTGCACGGGCTGGTATCCGCTCCGAGAAGCCGGCGATGGCACGCGGCCGGTTCCGGGTTGGACCGGCGAGCACGAATGGCTCGGGTGGGTCCCGCTCGACGAGCTCCCCCACGAGATCAACCCGGACCGCGGGTTCATCGCCACCGCCAACGACGACATCCAGCCGGAGGGGTACCCCTACCTGATCGCGAAGGACTTCCATCTGCCGTTCCGCAAACGACGGATCGACGAGCTGCTCGAAGCACGCGACCACCACGACGTGTCGTCGATGCGGGCGATCCAACTGGACACGGTGGCGAAGGCCGCGCTCGAGACGGTGTCACTGCTGATCCGGCTCGAGACCCGTTCGGACGAGCAGGCGCAGGCCCTGAAGCAGCTGGCGGCGTGGGACAGCGATCAAGGCGCCGACTCGGTCGAAGCTGCCCTGTTCAACGTCTGGTGCGCCGCGATCGCGCGGCGGGTGCTGGAGCCGAGGATCGGCGAGCGCCTGTTCGCCGCGTACCTCTCCTGGCGGGAGACGTTCCAGGGCTCCGTCCTCCCGCGCTTGCTCCGCGAGCCGGAAGGGTGGGTCGACGACGACCTGCTGCGGGCGGCGCTCGACGACGCGATCGGACGGGCGGACGGGCGGACGTGGGGCGAGATCCACCGACTCCTTATCGTGCACCCGCTCGCTTCCATCCCCGGCCTCGAGCCGTTGTTCACGGCCGCCGACGTCCCCTTCGGGGGGGACGAGCAGACCGTGGCGCAGGGCGGCTTCGACGGCTCGCTCGGCTTCCGTCCTGCGGTGATCCCGTCCTGGCGCGTCGTGTGGGACCTCGGCGACCTCGAACGGAGCCTGGGGGTCGTGCCAACCGGGGTGAGCGGCAACCCCGCCTCCCCGCACTGGAGCGATCAGCTCGACCTCTTCATCGGGAGCGGGGCGAAGCCGTACGGCTTCGCCCCGCTCCCGGCCGCGCCGACCTTGACCCTCCTCCCCTCCTGAGCGGCTACCATCGGATGCGCCATGCCGAAGTCGAAAGGTCGCCCGAAGCAGCGGAGCACCCGCTATCAGCTCGAGCCACAGAAGAAGAAGAAGTCGAAGGCGAGCCCCCGCTGGTACGGACCGCTGATGCTCGTCCTGATGGGCATCGGGGTTATCGCGATCGTCTGGAACTACACGCGCGGCGATCAGGCCAGCAACACGGTCCTGATGGGCGGTCTCGGGGTGATCGCCGTCGGGTTCTTCGGCATCACCTTCTGGAGGTGACCGGCCCGCCCTCGGCGCGGCGTCCCGCGCGGTTCACGCCTCGTTCATGCGCTGTGGATAACCCTGTGGATGACCGGTTCGCGCTCGTGTGGAAAACGGTCCGTCCGCGTGGTCAGGCTTCCGCCACACGGCGAACCACCTGCATCTTCTCGCCGCAATGACGGGGGACCTGGAGCTCGCCGAGCCGGGAGACCTTGTATTCCGTCCCGCATTCGCCACAGACCAGATAGACGTCGAGCCCCTCGACGTCTTCCGGCTCAGACGGCGGCGGACCTTCGTCGAGCGAGCCGGGCGCCGGACCCGAGAGCGCCCGGAGGTGAGCGAACCCCAGCCGCCAGATCAGGTAGGCGAGCGGGAGGGCGGTGAGGAAGGCGAGCCACCGGGGCACGTTGCCACCGTAGCAGCCGGCCGGGATAGGCTTGCCAGGCGTTCGCCTCACAGACGCTTCCTCTCCACCTAACGGAGGTAGCTGTTCCCATGGGTGACTACGTGAACCGGCTGATGGCGCAACTCGTCGCCAAGAACCCCGGCGAACCCGAGTTCCACCAGGCGGTCCAAGAGGTCGCCGAATCGGTCGAGCTGGCCCTCACCCGGAACCCCCGGTACGTCGATGCGAAGGTCTTCGAGCGGACGATCGAACCGGAGCGCGTCGTGATGTTCCGGGTCCCGTGGGTCGACGACCGAGGCGACGTCCAGATCAACCGAGGGTTCCGGGTCGAGATGAGCAGCGCGATCGGCCCGTACAAGGGTGGCCTTCGCTTCCACCCGACGGTCTATCTCGGTCTGCTGAAGTTCCTCGCGTTCGAGCAGGTCTTCAAGAACGCGCTGACCACGCTCCCGATGGGCGCCGGCAAGGGGGGCGCCGACTTCGACCCGAAGGGGAAATCCGAGGGCGAGGTGATGCGTTTCTGCCAATCCTTCATGACCGAGCTCCAGCGCCACATCGGGCAGTTCACCGACGTCCCCGCCGGTGACATCGGCGTCGGCGGGCGGGAGATCGGCTACCTCTTCGGTCAGTACAAGCGGATCCGGAACGAGTTCACCGGCGTTCTCACCGGCAAGGGCCTCAACTGGGGCGGCTCGCTGATCCGGCCCGAGGCGACCGGCTACGGCGCGGTCTACTTCGCCGAGGAGATGTTGAAGACGCGCGACGAGTCGCTCGAGGACAAGACCTGTCTCGTCTCGGGTGCCGGCAACGTGGCGCAGTACACGGTGGAGAAGCTCCTCGACCTCCGGGCGAAGCCCGTCACCCTCAGCGACTCCGGCGGGTTCATCTACGACAAGGACGGCATCGACCGCGAGAAGCTCGCGTACGTCATGGATCTGAAGAACGTCCGGCGCGGACGGATCATGGAGTACGCGGAGAAGTACCCGGGCGTCGACTGGACCGCGGTCGACCCAGCGAAGCACTACAACCCCCTCTGGGCGATCCCGGCGGACTGCGCGTTCCCGAGCGCGACGCAGAACGAGATCAACGCCGAAGACGCAAGCAACCTCCTCGCCGGCGGCGTTTACGTCGTCAGCGAAGGGGCGAACATGCCGACCGTCCCGTCCGGTGTCGAAGGCTTCCTCGAGGCGCGCATCCTCTACGGGCCCGGGAAGGCGGCGAACGCGGGGGGCGTGGCGGTGAGTGGACTCGAGATGGCGCAGAACTCGGCGCGCCGCGCCTGGTCGCGCGGGACGGTCGACGAGCGGCTGCACGCGATCATGCAGGCGATCCACGACACGTGCCGGAGCACCGCGGAGGAGTACGGGGTCGCCGGCAACTACATGCACGGCGCGAACATCGCGGGATTCACGAAGGTCGCCGACGCCATGCTGGACCAAGGCGTCGTCTGAGCGTCGGCGTCAGATCGCGCGCAGCCCCGGCACGACCGATCGAAGGAAGTCAAGGACGACCTGCTGTTGCCGAACGTCCTCATCGGTGGCGAGGGCCCCATGCCCCGTGGTGTAGAGGTAGACCTCGTGTGGCTTCCCTCGCTCCTTCAGCCGATGCGCGTACGCGAGCGCCTGACCGACCGGGCATCGGGAGTCGTTCTCGCCGATCACCAGGAGGACGGGCGCGGCGACCTGATCGGCATAGGTGAGCGGGCTCGAACGCCGGAAGGCGTCCGGCTCCGTCTCTGGTGTCCCGCCCATCAGCGCCCGGTCGAGCGCCTGCAACGACGGCGCTTCCTCGTCGTAGGCACGGACGTAGTCACCCACCGGCACGCCGGCCATCCCCGCCGACCAGAGACCGGGATAGCGGCCCAGCTCCATCAGCGTGATGTACCCGCCCCATGACCAGCCGGCGACCACCGTCCGGGACGGATCGACGTCCGGCCGACGGAGCACGTCCCGCAGGCCGGCCGTCACATCGTCCACGTCGGTGAAACCCACGTCGCCCGTGAGCGCGTCGCTCCAGGCACGCCCGTAGCCGCTCGAGCCGCGGTAGTTGGGCATCGCGACCAGGAACCCCGCGTCCACGTACGCCTGGACCTCGGGCATGTACGCGTCCTCGTAGAGCCAATGCGGTCCGCCGTGGACGAAGACCATCACCGGATGCGGCCCTTCGCCTTCGGGCTCGACGACCCACCCGTGGACCTGTTCCCCGTGGTCGTTCGTGTAGCGCCAATCGAGGAACGGCCGTCCGGACGGCGCAGCCTCTCCGAGGACGGCGATCGGCTCGTCCCCGTGGTCGTCCAGGATCCGGGCTCGGTGCACGCCGTCGGTGTGCCGGTACCAGACCGAACCGTCGGGACGAACGCGAGCGTCGGTGATCGAACCCGGCGGGGTTTCGATCCGCGCGTGCGACGCCGAAGCGATGTCGTAACGGAAGAGCTCGTGACGGCCGTCGTACGCGTGGCGCAGCAACAGCGCAGACCCGTCCGGCCACCAGTCCACCGCGACCACATCGCCGGGGAGCGACAGGTCGAGGTCCGACCATGCACCGGTCGCGAGATCCCAGACGGCGGCGCGTTCGCGATCCTCCTCGTCGTGGACCGTCGCGAGACGCAGATCGCCTTCCACCGGCGACCAGGCCGTCGCGAGCACGCTCGACGAGCCGTCCCCTCGCTCGCCGGCGGTGCCGCCCGTCCTCGGGTCGATGATCCGGAGCGAGGGGTGCAGCACGTCGCCGTGCTCGGCGTGCTGCAGCGCGAGCAGGGTCCCGTCCGCCGAGAGGCCGGCGCGATCAGCCACGTCGTCCCAGTTGCCGGCGATCCCGATCCACTCGGTGCTCCGGGCGACCTCCTTCGCCTGCCCCCCGTCGATCGACACGAAGACCGCGAAGCCGCCGTCGCGATCTGCGATCGCGACGGCGGCGATCCCCGGGCCGAGCGCCACACCGTCGTTCCACCCGACCGGCAGGCCTTCGAAGAGTGGCTCGGAGCCGCCTCCTTCGAAGGCCTGCGTCAACCAGCGGCCGGTCTCATCGCCGGTGTCCTCTTGCCAGAACAGCGCCTCGGCCCCGTCCAGGCTCGCGTACCCCTGGGTCACGCCGACGGGATGATCGGAGACCTTGCGTCGTTCGCCCGTCGCGACGTTCCAGCTGTGGACCTGCCACACGCCGGATTCGTTCGATGCGAAGACGGTCCGGTCGGGCGCGCTCCTGGACCAGTGCGGCAGGGTCATCTTGGGAGCGCGGAACCGACGCTCCCACAACGGCATCTCGGACATCGGGACAGGCTACTCGGAACCGTCCGCCCGGGAGCCGAGCGATGCGAGCTCGCTCAGGAGCCGCTGGTCGTAGCGCCGCTCGATGGACCGTGCTGGCCCGAGTTCCCGTGCGACCCGGAGTTCCCGTGCACCCCCGAGTTCCCGTGGACACCCGAGTTCCCGTGGATACCCGCGGCCTTGGCGGCCTCGTGCGCCTGGTGGCGCTCCCAGTTCTTGACGAGATGCGTCAGCGCATTCACCAGTCCGGGCGCCTGCAGGTTCTTCTCGCAGTTGGCCTCGACCGTGTTGATCGCGTGGGCAAGACCCGTCGCGTCCTGGACCGCCGGGAGCTGACCCTGCACGGCGGCCAGGACGTCCTGACAATCCACGGCCGTGTGAGGGGTCGCGGCGGTCGCGCCGCCGGTTGCGTCCGGTGCTCCGCTCTGCTGGTCTTGTTCGGGCGCCTCGGGGACCTCCGACGGCTCGCCGGAGGGGGAGGTTTGCTCAGTGGCGTGATCGGTGTTGCCGCCGGGATGGGCGGCGGCGACGCCCCCGAGGAACCCGGCGATCAGCAGGCAGAGGACCATGCCGCCGACCGGACCCTTGAGGACTCGCTGCAGCGCGCGACGAGGACTAGTCATGGATGAGGTATCGCCTTCAGGCGGCCACTAGCTTATGGGCCGCATGGCTCGTTCGCGACCGACCTTCGGCCTAGTTCGGGACGCTGGCGCCGACGTCAGTGGCCGTTCTCGATCGTAGCGAGGACCCGTTCCGGCGAGCACGGGAGATCCACATGCCGGACGCCCAGGTGGGACAGCGCATCTACGACCGCGTTCTGGACCGCCGGCGTCGAGCCGATCGAGCCCGATTCCCCGATCCCCTTGGCGCCGAGGGGGTTCACATCGGTGAGCGTTTCCGTGTTGGCGGTCTCGAGCGTCGGCAGGTCGGCCGCGCTCGGCATCAGATACGTCGCCAGCGTCCCCGTGACGGGGTTGCCCACCTCGTCGAAGACGACCTCCTCGAAGAGCGCCTGCGCGATCCCCTGTGCGATCCCGCCGTGCTGCTGACCCCGTACGAGCGCCGGGTTCAGGATCCGGCCACAGTCGTCGACGGCGATGTGACGGATCAGATCGACGGAGCCGGTCTCGCGATCCACCTCGACCACCGCGACGTGCGCACCGAACGGGAACGTCGAGCCCCGCTCGCGGTAGACGCCTTTCGCCGACAGCGACGACCCGCGGTCCTTGGCGGCGGCCGCCAGCGCAGCCCAGGTGACCGCGCGGTCGGGAGCACCCCTAACGCGGACCCCGCCGTCGGCCGGCCCCTCCAGGTCCGTGGCATCCACCTCGAGCAGTTCGGCGGCGAGCGTCCTCGCCGCGTCCGCCACCTCGCCCGCCCGCGTCGCGACCGACGAACCGCCCGCCTGGAGCGAGCGGGAGCCCCACGTCCCCTCGCCGCGCTCCACCAGGGCCGTGTCCGAATGGATCACGCGCACGTCCTCGATCGCGACGCCGAGCACGCCCGATGCCAGTTGGGCGAAAGCGGTCTCGTGTCCCTGGCCGTGCGACGACGTCCCGGCGTAGACGGTCACCCCGCCGTCGTCCTCGACGTCCACGCGCGCGAACTCCTTCGACGAGAACGACGTGATCTCCACGTACGTCGCCACACCGATCCCCAAGAGGCGAGGGTCACCCTGCTCGCGACGAACCGTCTGTTCCTTCCGGAGGTCCTCGTAACCGGCCAGCTCGAGCGCGCGATCGAGCGCTGTGGCGTAGTCGCCGGAGTCGTAGGTCGTTTCGGTCGCCGTCGTGAACGGGAACGCCTGCGCCGGGATCAGGTTCTTCCGGCGGAGTTCGACCGGGTCGATCATCAGCTCCTGGGCGAGCATGTCCATCGCTCGTTCGACGCACGCCGAGGCCTCCGGTCGCCCCGCACCGCGGTACGCGCCGACCGGAGTGGCGTTCGTGACGACCGACCGACCGCGGTAGGCGATCCGCGGGATGCGATAGACCCCCGCGAGCATCTCGCCGGTGGTCGCCGGCAAGAACGCCCCCAATGGGTAGGCGCCCATGTCGGCGACGATGTCCACGCGCATGCCGACGACGGTCCCGTCACGGCGAGCACCGATCTGGACGTGCTGCACCTGCGCCCGCCCGTGCCAGAGCCCCAACATCGATTCGCTGCGGGACTCGAACCACCGGACCGGTCTGGCCAACAGCTGCGCCGCTTTCGCGACCGCCAGGTATTCCGGGTAGACGGGGATCTTCGCGCCGAAGCCCCCACCCACGTCGGGGGCGATCGCGCGGACCTGGTGTCGATCGACGCCGAGCAGCTCCGCGAGGTCGTTTCGGACATCGAACGGCACCTGCGTGGACACCCAGACGATGTAACCGTCCCCCTCCGGGACGACGGCGATCCCGTCGGTCTCCATCGGCGCCGGGGCGAGGCGTTGGTTGACGAAGCTCCGCTCGACCACGACGTCCGCGCCGGCCAGGACGTCCCGGTCCCAGTCATGCTCGAAGCGGTGGGCGACGTTCGTGCCGATCGCGGGGAACAGCAGCGGAGCGCCGTCCTTCGCCGCCAGCTCGGCATCGGTCACCGCGTCGAGCGGGTCGGCCGAGGCCCCGATCAGCTCAGCGGCGTCCTGGGCTTGTCCCGAGGTTTCCGCGATCACCACCGCGAATGGCTCGCCGACGAACCGCAACCGATCGCGGGCGAGCGCCTCGCGATCGAAGGGCTGGTCCAGCTCCCCGCCGGGAGCCTCGACGTTGCCGGCCGGCGGCTGGGCGGGGAGTTCCAGGTCGTCCGCCGTGTACACGGCGACCACGCCCGGCATGGAACGAGCCTCGTCCAGTCCTTCCACCCCGGAGAGCCGCGCATGGGGGAAGATGGATCGAACGAAGACCGCCCGCAACGCTCCTTCGATCTGGATGTTCTCGAGGTATCTGCCTTCCCCACGAAGGAACCGAGGG
>DATAEV010000338.1:0-2463 GCA_036257875.1 Actinomycetota bacterium
AGGCTGGCTCGGTCGACACCGGACCGGGTTCGCTCGACCGATCGCCGTGGGTGGGTTCGCCCTGACGAGCGTCCTGCTGCTCCCCGCGGCGCTTCCCGTCCTGCCCGAGAGCTCGCTCGCGAACGTGAAGGGCCTCAACCCCGAGCTCGCCGAACAGGTCGGCTGGCCCGAGCTGGTTTCCCAGGTGGCAGGCACGTGGCGATCGATCCCCGATCCGCAGCGAGCGGATGCAGCGATCCTCACCTCGAACTACGGCGAAGCCGGAGCGATCGATCGCTTCGGGCCGAGCCTCGGTCTGCCGAACGCGTACAGCGGTCACAACAACTATTGGTGGTGGGGTCCGCCGCCCGCGACGACGCGGACGCTTCTCGCCGTCGGCTTCCAGGACCGCGCGTACCTGGAGTCGATGTTCGGGACCGTGCGACGCGTCGGCACGATCACCAACCCCCGGGACGTCGAGAACGAGGAGCAGGGTCTCCCGATATGGATCGTGTCCGACCCGAAGCAGCCGTGGCCGGACCTCTGGTCGCAAGCTCGGCACTACGATTGAAGCCCGTCGCGGAACGGCGCCATGTTGGCGAAGGCACGGCGAACGCGACGACCCGCCGTGCAAGCAAGAGACCCGATCGGCGAGCGTGTAGCGTCTGCGGCGTGACGCGCTTCGTCATCGACTGCGAGACACTGCTCCGGATCGTTGCTGGCGACACCACGGTCGCCGCCGAGCACACGCTCGTCGCGCCGACACTCGTCCGGTCACAGGCGCTGGCGGCGCTGTACGAGGCGGCTCGTCGGGGTGAGATCTCGGCTGCTGAAGGCATCGAGCGCGTGGCGCGCATCAACTCGCTGAAGGTTCGTTTCCTCGGCGACAAGGTGCTTCAGAGGAAGGCGTGGAAGGTCGCTGACCAGCTCGACTGGGAGACGACGTACGACGCGGAGTTCGTAGCCCTGACGCAGCTCCAGGCGGACGCGTTCATCACTGCCGACGGCCATCTGTCGCGGGCGGTCTCCGGGCTCATCGAGACGGCGACGATCGACGCCCTGGGTGCGGACGATGGCTGAGGTGATCCTGTTCCACCACGCATTGGGCGTGACCGACGGCGTGAGGGGGTTCGTCGACCGGCTGCGTGACGGCGGCCATCAGGTGACGGCGGGCGATCTGTTCGGCGGTACGACGTTCGGCACGATCGAGGAGGGCGTCGCGTACGAAGAGCAGCTGGGCTGGGACGAGATGATCGCTCGGAGCGAGGCGGCGATCGCCGCGCTGCCGCCACAGGTCGTGATCGGCGGGTTCTCACTCGGAGCGGTGTACGCGCAGCGGCTCGTGCAGACGCGCGATGGCGCGCTCGGCGCCCTCCTGTATCACGGCGGTGACAACCCGCCCGAGGCGTTCGGGGTGCCCTGGCCGGACCGCGTTGGCTTGCAGGTCCACGTCAGCGAAGATGACACGTGGTTCAACCGCGAAGGCGGTGAACAGCTCGTGTCCGACGTGCCAGGGGCAGAGCTATTCCTCTACCCGGGCTCGGCTCACCTGTTCACCGACAGCTCGTGGGAGGAGTACGACGAAGCGTCGACGGCGCTCGTGATCGAGCGCACGCTCGCCTTCCTCGACCGCGTCGGGTAGAACCGAACCGGATGACCGAGCAGGACAGCACCGTTCCCTCGGGTCCGGACGCCCAACAGGTCGCGGACCGCCGAACCGACCTGGCGCTCAACGAAACCAACACGCTCGCCGTGTTCTCGTTCATTGCGAGTCTCTTCTTCTTCCTCTGGCTTCCATCGATCCTTGCGATCGTGCTGGGTTCGATGGCCCTGTCGCAGATCGAGCGCACGGGACAGGCCGGCAAGGGCTTGGCGGTGCTCGGCATCGTCCTCGGGTTCATCGGGATGGTCGCGGGGATCGTGGTCTTCGTCCTGGTCATGAACTCGGTCTCGAACGAGACCCTTTGAGCTCTCGGGATCGGTCGGTCAGCACGAGAGGCGCGATGCGTGTTGCTCCGCGAGGTCACGAGGCGCACACGCCAGCCAGCCGTCGGTGAGCGCGTCCTTGAGCGCTCGCATGCCGACCTTCCGGAGCTCGATCAGGACCGCGGCGTAGCGGTCGAAGTGCGGGATCGTGAAGATCCCCCGGGTGCCGGCGGCGAGCACCGCTTCCTTCTCGACGAGATCATCCACGCGTACGGCGAGGATCGGCTGCCGGGGCGGCGTCTCGTCGCCGAACCGCTTGATGTCGGCCTTCGAATACGGTCGCTCCCACGCGAACGTCTTCCCGGCGACCGCCCAGGACTTCCTCCCGCGCGAGTCATCCTCCGTGACCTCGGGCAGCCCGAGCGCGATCCGCGAAACGTCGTCGAGGGTCGCCACGTCAGCCGAAGGCCATGCCCTCGGCGGCGCTCGATGCTTGCGGGTCGGGGAGGCGCATCATCCGGAACGAGTTGAACAGCCCGACGAGCCCGGCGAGCAGCG
>DATAEV010000026.1:0-1844 GCA_036257875.1 Actinomycetota bacterium
GCACCCCGGGCAACCACTCAGACGCCCCAGCGGAGTCCCGCCGTCTTCACCGGCGCGTCCCACAGCCGGAGCAGATCGTCGGAGGCCTTCAGGAGCGTGATCGAGCAGCCTGCCATCTCGAGCGACGTGATGTACGAGCCAATCAGGTTCCGAGAGATCGAGATCCCGCGACCCTTCAGGAACCTCGCGAGCTCGTTGTAGACGATGTACAGCTCGATCAGCGGGGTGCCTCCCATCCCGTTCACGAACGCCAGGACGTCGTCGCCCTGCGCGAACGGTAGGTCGTCCACGACGACCGTCGCCATCATCTCGAGGATCTCGGCGACGGGTTTCAGCGTCATCCGCTCCCGCCCCGGTTCGCCGTGGATCCCGATCCCGATCTCCATCTCGTCGTCGCCGAGCTCGAACGTCGGCTTGCCGGCCGCCGGAACGGTGCACGAGGTGAGCGCCATGCCCATGCTGCGACCGTTCGCGTTCACCTCTCGGCAGACGTCGGCGACCTCCTTCAGGGCGCGGCCCTCCTCCGCGGCAGCGCCGCCGATCTTCTCCATCAGGACCGTCGTGCCGACCCCGCGCCGCCCCGCCGTGTAGAGGCTGTCCTTCACGGCGACGTCGTCGTCCACCAGCACCGACTCGACCTCGATGCCCTCCGAGCGGCAGAGCTCCGCCGCCATGTCGAAGTTCATGACGTCGCCCGTGTAGTTCTTGACGATGTGGATGACCCCCGCACCGCCGTTAACGGCCTTCGTCGCGGCCTCCATCTGGTCGGGCGTCGGCGACGTGAAGACCTCGCCCGGGCACGCGGCGTCCAGCATCCCCTGCCCGACGAACCCGCCATGCATCGGCTCGTGGCCCGAGCCGCCTCCGGAGACGAGCGCAACCTTGCCCTGCACCGGGGCGTCGGCACGGACGATGAAGTTGGGCTCGTACGAGACCCGTACGAGGTCCGCGTGCGCTTGCTCGATACCCTCCAATTCCTCCCGGACCACGTTCTGCGGATCGTTGATCAGCTTCTTCATCGGACTCCTTCCCTCGCGGAAACCTCCTCGGTCCCCCTACAGGTTCCCGAACACGGCCGAGCCGACGACTGCGCCGAGGATCCCGCCGATGATCGGTCCGACGACCGGGACCCAGCTGTACTGCCAGTCGGACGTGCCCTTGCCCGGGATCGGAAGCAGGGCGTGGGCGATCCGCGGGCCTAGGTCGCGCGCGGGGTTGATCGCGTACCCGGTCGGCCCACCAAGGGACAGGCCGATACCCCACACGAGAAACGCGACCAGGAGCGGCCCGAGGCCGGCCGAGAGCGTGGGCTCGGGGGTGCCGCCGACCGTGACGATCGCGTAGACCCCGAACACCAGCGCGAACGTGCCGATGATCTCCGTCAGGATGTTCGCGCCGAGGTTACGGATGGCCGGGCCGGTGCTGTAGACGGCGAGCTTGAGGCCCGGGTCCTCGGTCGGCTGCCAGTGGGGCAGGTACGCGAGGAACACGAGCACGGCTCCGATGAACGCCCCGACGAATTCTCCTGCGAGCAAGGCCGGCACGTCTGCCCAGTCGAGGTCTCCGGCCACCGCGAAGCCGATCGTCACGGCCGGGTTGATGAGGCCGCCGCTGTACGTGGCCGCGAAGACACCGATCATCACGGCCATCGCCCATCCCGTGGTGATGACGATCCAGCCGCCGTTCTCGGCTTTGGACCGGTGGAGGAGCACCGCCGCCACGACGCCGTCGCCGAAGAGGATCAGCATCCCGGTGCCGACCATCTCGGATACGAAGTTGTTGTCCATGCCTTCCCCCCCTCAGGCGCCACGGCGGCACCGGATCTCATCACAACTCCGTTCGGT
>DATAEV010000035.1:0-1820 GCA_036257875.1 Actinomycetota bacterium
CGTGCCCTTCAACGATCTCGTGGAAGTGCGTCGGGCGTTCGAAGAGAACCCCGGCAGGATCGCCGGCATGATCGTCGAGCCGGCCATGATGAACTGCGGCGTGATCCTCCCGGAGCCGGGCTACCTCGAGGGCCTCAAGGAACTCTGCCACGAACACGGCGCGTACCTCGCGTTCGACGAGGTCAAGACGGGAGCGACCCTCGCGTACGGGGGTGCGACCGAGGTCTTCGGCGTCGTGCCCGACATCATCTGCCTGGCGAAAGCGATCGGCGGCGGGACCCCGTGCGGCGCTATCGGGGCGACCCGAGAGCTCTTCCGCCCCGTCATCGACGGCGACTACGACATGGCCGGAACGTTCAACGGCAATCCGCTCACCATGGCGGCGATGCGCGCGACCCTGACCGAGGTGCTGACGCCCGACGTCTATGAACAGTTCAACCGGGTGGACAAGGCGATGAAAGATGGACTGACTTCCGTCGCCGAACGCTACCGGCTCCCGTGCTACGTGACGGGGGTCGGCGCCAAGGGCTCCGTGATCTATTCGAAGCAGCAGGTCCGGGAGTATCGCGATGCGGTCGGCATCGACGAGCGGATCAGCTATCTCGCATGGCTGTTCCAACAGAACCGCGGCGTGTTCAAGTCTCCGTGGACCACGCAGGAGACCTGGACGCTCTCGGTCTTCCACACGGAAGATGACGCGGCGCGCTACGTGGCGAACTTCGAGGAGTTCGCCTCCGCCGTGTCGGGCTGACGGCGGTTGCGGTGCGCCGATCCGGCCTCCATGCTCATGCGATGACCATCCCCGAGCCGCAGCCGTTCGACCTGCCGGACGGTCGTCGCCTGGACCTGTATCTGGGCGGGCCCGACGACGGCGTGCCCCTCGTCTCCCACCACGGGACGCCCGGAGCAGGGATCCCCGTTGCATCGTTCGTTGAGGCTGCGGCCGACCGCGGTCTGCGGTGGGTCTCCTACTCCCGCCCGGGATACGGCGCCTCAACGCGGCTCGCCGGTCGTACGGTCGCCGATCGTGCCGCGGACGTGGCTGCGATCGTGGACCGTCTCGGGGCGGAGCGGTTCTACACGATCGGCGCCTCCGGCGGTGGCCCGCACACCCTTGCCTGCGCCGCACGGCTTTCCGAACGGATCATCGGGTGCGCGGCGATCGCGTGCCCCGCACCCTGGGGCGCTGAGGGACTCGACTGGCTCGCCGGTCAGGGCCCGGAGAACATCGAGGAGTGGGAGGCGACGCTCGCCGGGCCGGAGGAGCTCGAGCGCTACCTGACGAAGGAGGCCGCATCGGTGGGGGTCGCGACGTCCCCCCAAGATCTGATCGATGCGATCGGAGGGCTGCTCCCCGAGGTCGATCGTGACGCTCTCACCGGCGCGTATGCCGAGACGCTGATCGCGTCCGGACGTCGCGCGGTCTCGAACGGCGTCTGGGGCTGGTTCGACGACGACGTCGCCTTCACGCGGGCGTGGGGGTTCGAGCTGAGGGAGATCGCCGTCCCCGTGTCGCTCTGGCAGGGCCGGCAGGACAAGATGGTGCCGTTCGGACACGGGGAGTGGCTGTCCGCACACGTCCCCGGTGTCCGCGCGCATCTCTCGGACGTCGACGGTCACCTTTCGCTCGCAGTGACGTCCTTCCCCGCGATCCTGGACGACCTGATGGAGCACGCGAGCCGATGAGCGCGGGCACCGGCGTCGTCGAGATCGACCTGGATCTGGTCGAACAGCTGACGAGGCGCGAGGTCGCCTCGCTCGACGAGAAGCACATCCGGAGCCTCGCCTATCGGGAGGAGGCGAAGACCCACCTGCCCGGC
>DATAEV010000042.1:0-5400 GCA_036257875.1 Actinomycetota bacterium
CGGCGGGAACCACCCGAAGGCGTCCAACAAGGAGTCGGTGAACGGCTCGGTCAGCACGGGTGGGTCTTTCCAGGCGAAGAACGGTCGCGTGAAGGCGAGCCTGACGACCGGTCCGCTCACGGATCCGAGCTTCACCTGCCCATCCGGGCAGACGCGGATCCTGGCGAAGGTGACGTACACGAACATCGTGCTCACCGACACGAGCAACGACGTGACCGCGAACCCGGCCGACGTCTGCAGGTCCTTCTCTAGCCTGTTCCCCTGCTGAGGCGCAGGAGTTCGGAAGGACAGATCCGACGGAAGAGGGTGGAGCCCGGGAGCTCCACCCTCTTCCCCGTTTGCGTTCGGCCGCTGCCAATTTCCGAATCGTGGGCGAGCCCAGGCTCGCCGCAGGTTATCGAGGCTGCGGGGTGGGACTCGAACCCACAACCTACCGATCAACGAGGTTGCCCGGACTAGGCAACCTGGGCTACGTTGGCCGAGCTGGGAACGGAGATCTTGGCTTGCGGAGATGAGTACTGATACGAGCCCTGCTGGAAACAGCGTCGATCGCCCAGGGATGACCCAACCGGGGGGTACACGGTCCGGACCGCGGCTCCCTAGGTTCCCGACCATCCTCTTCGTTATCGCCCTGATCGCCGCGGGTTGCACGAGCGGTTCGGCTCCGCAGACCTCCGAACAACGGCAAGAGAACGCTCGCGCCGGTTCCGAGCGGGTGCCTGGTGGCGCGGGTGAGCTGCAAGAAGAGGGAGAGGCGCTCCAGGAGCGCATCGATGCGTTCGCGGAGGCGCAAGCGAACGGGACGGCCGGGATTGCTGGACCGGTAGCGAGCAACCCAGCCGCCGGATGGACCGGAGATCGGGTTGTCGACGCAACGACCGACGACTGGGAACCAGCGATCGCCGCAGACCCGAACGGCCCGTACGTCTATCTATTGGTTACGCGGATCGGGGAGCCGAAACCCTGCCCCGGCAATTGTCCGACGGCCTTCCTGGCGCTTGAACGATCGACCGACGGCGGCGTGACCTGGACCGCCGCAACGCCGCTTTGCGCGTGCAAGGGATCGTGGCAATACGATCCGATGATCGAAGTCGTCCCCGATACGGGTGATGTCTATGCCGCGTATCTGAATGGCTTCAACGTCGTCTTCCTGAAGTCAACCGACCACGGTCAGACGTGGAGCGCCCCCATCAACACCTACGGCAACGTCTCGTGGAACGACAAGCCAGCTCTCGCGATGAGCGACAACGGACGCGACGTCTACATCTCGTTCAACGGTCCGACCGGCGGGGACCCGTGGATGGCGCAATCCCACGATTACGGTGCGACCTGGACGCAGATCAAGCTCGTTGACTCCAAGCGGTATTACTTCGCCTTCGATGCCGATGTTCTTCACGACGGAACCGCGGTGTTCGCCGAGAGCAGCATCTCTTACACGGGTCCAGGCGGCGCGCCGGAGGGTGTCGTGAAGCACGTAGCGTTCGTCTCTCGCAACCGAGGCCAGTCATGGAGCCAGGTCCTGGTCGACACGGTCGCTGTCGGAGAACCATGCGTCGCCGACGGCTGTAGCCCGGACTTCTACATCGGTCACGAAGCGCTCTCGGCGGACGACAACGGACACCTCGTGTACCTGTACGACGGGGCCACGACCGAGCTCGGCCCGCAGCGGATCTATGCGAGGACGTCCTCGAACGAGGGTGCGACCTGGAGCGCCAGGACGCCCCTGTCGGCCGTCGGGGAGAACGCAACGACCCCCGCCGTGGAGCAAGTCGGCACGGGCGACACCCGAGCCTGGTACATGCAGACCGCGAATGGCGACGACGCCGACGCGTGGAACGTGTGGTATCGCAGCTCGCTCGATGGGGGAACCACTTGGACCAAGCCAGTCAAGCTCTCCGACGCGACCTCCGGCGCGGCCTACAAGTCGGCCGATGGCTTCGAGGAGGTCTACGGGGATTACGGCGAGATCTGCATCACGAACGCCGGCACGGCGATCGCCGTATGGGGCGAGGGGTTCAGCTGGACTGGTCCGGGTGGTGTCTGGGTCAACCGTCAACTCTGAAGTTCGCCGATCCGCGAACCGACACGGCCGATCCCCTTCAGGGCTTGTTGGCCCCGCCGTGGTGAGCATGGAGCGAGCAAGGGTGATCTGACCTTCAATGGCTGCAAAGGTCCAGTTCAGTCCGAGTCACGCGCACGGATCGCGATGGACACTCGCGAGGAGCCAAGTACCCGGATAACTGGTCGTGTCCTCTCTCGACCCCTGCCTACGGGGTGATTCCGAACTCCGCGAGGAACGCGATGTCGTCGGGCTGATCGATGCGGTAGGCGCCTCCCACGCCTGAGCACGTCGAGCTGAAGCCGAACGAAGTCACCGCGACGACGAGGTTAGAGTTCGTGTCGTCGAATGTCGGTCCGCCCGAGTCGCCGAAGCACGTTCCGCCTTGATGCGGTTTGCCCGGGTTGTTCGACAGTAGGACGAACGTATCGGGCGGAGAGCTGCGCAGCGTGTTCAGCTTCACGTCGCCCTTCAGTCGAACGTCGCCACCTTCCTCCGTGAACGGCCCGCTCTTGGTTAAGCCGTATCCGACAACCTCGAACAGGTGATGCGGCTGACCCTGGTACTGGTCCAGATAGTCGAGCGTGGGCGTATCGCCGTACATGCCCACTGAGATAGGAGCGTTCAGCACGACCACTCCGGCGTCGTGGACGAAGAAGGGCGCGTCCGCGAACTCGGGATGGGGGTGAGACGTTCCACGGACCCAGAACGGGCTCGCGTTCAGGAACGCGGCCCGGTCTTGGTAGCGCTGTGCGTTCTCATCGCGCCCATAGTCGGCGCTGTCCGGGAACCCCTCGAAGTGTGCTTCCTCGCTTACGTCGAACCAGATGTCGTTTCCTCCGGAGCCGTCCCCGCCCCCGGTGGTCGTCGACTCACCGTTCCGTCCGACGCCGAAGGTGCAATGCCCAGCCGTGAGGACGACCGTCGGACTCAGCAGCGTGGCTGAGCAGCTGAACCAGCCGCCCGGATCGTCGAAGCGGGAGTCGATGAAGTCGGCGTCGAAGAAGATGAGCTCACCGACGTACGGATGCTCTCCGTTGTCAGGCTGGCCGTTGGTGATCGCCGATGCGGGCGCAGCGAGTAGGACCATGAACACGATCGCAATCAGCGCCGAAAACCTACGCATGTCGCCTCCCGATGGATGGGGTTTGGTTCGATCGTACGAGCGGGATGGGAGTACCAACATGCGACCTTCGGCGTATCTTGAGTGCAGCAGCTTGTCTACCACCTGACATTCCCAGCTCAAGCCTTCGCCGCGAAGCTGGAACGGATACGGCCCTTTGGAGGACCAACTTTCGCTCGACCAGTTCGCTACCGCACGACTGTGAAGGTCCCTTCGTCCGTAGCTCCGTCGCACGACGTATCGCCGCAGAAGACATACAGTGCGTTAACGAAGAGTTTCTGGCCCACATGGAACTTGATCCCCCGGATGCTGCTCACGGCGACGCTGAACGCGGTCGCGCCTGAGCATGAGAAGGGGAAAACGTCGGTCTGCGGCTGAGGAACGACCGTTCCGGGATGGACTTTGCCGGTCAACACGATGTCCAACTCGCCTTCGAGGACCTGATCGCACGTTAACGTCCCCTCGACGACAACTTGCTGCGGACTAACGTAGACAACCGAGGTCAGCTCAAGCGTGACCGTTGCGTCCACGGTTTGCGCCGATGACGTCGTCGGCACGGCCATCACCGCGATCACTATCGCGGCTGCGATGAAACGCCCCATGGGGGACCTCCTTCGCGGTCCGTTCTCTTCGACGCTAATCCGAACCAGCGGAGCTCGCAAGCCGGCCCTCGACCACGAACCGACTGGATCGGAGAATGGTTCCGGGCATCTGAGACGGGACGGATCTGCCAGGTCGAAACCGCCACGAGTTGGCCGACGTTCGACACGTGGGACCGCATCTGCGCGCTGTTCGGGTGATCGCAGACCTTGGTGGAAGCTCCTAGGCGGCCTCACAGACGCCGCTGGTGAGAGGGATGAAGCGGTCGCGCTCGGCATCGCCGAGACCGTGAGCGTCAGCTCCCGGTCCTACCGGTCAGACCTTGTGAACGGCACGTCAGAAGGGGCTAGGGACATCCGGTTTCCACGAGATGGAATTGATCGGTCTCGTCGGCGAAGAACCCATCCTTGCCCGGACCACCGCGGATAGTGTCACCACCCGATCCGTCGTGGGTGTTGAGGCAAGCGTCGTTCCCGCGCCCACCGCTCATCACGTCAACGCCGAGCCGATCGGTGAAGCGGTCTGGGCCAGGGCCACCGAACCAACGGTCATTCCCCGGTTGGAGCGCGCCGGTGTTCCTGTCACCTCCCGCTCCACCCTCGGCAACGTCCGCCCCGGGGCCTGCGCCCAGGAAGTCACTCCCGGGCCCGCCGAAGAGCCGGTCATCTCCAGTTCCCGCGCGGAGGGTGTCCGAGTCGTCCCCTGCCCACAAGACGTCATCCCCGGAGCCACCGCCCAGGATGTCCCGCAGAGGTCCGCCGAACAGAAGATCGCCCCCAGGGCCGCCATGCAACCGCGCGAAGCCCGAACCGCCTCCGAGCCTGTCGTTGCCCCTCCCCCCGTACAGCCTGTCGTTGCCGTCTCCCCCGTACAGCCTGTCGTTGCCCTGCCCACCGCCGAGCACGTCGTTGCCGCCACGGCCCCGCAACACGTCGTTGCCCCCGAGACCGCAGATAACGTCGGGGCCTGGTGTTCCGAGCAGGACATCTGGGCCACCGGTTCCCGTTATCGTGCACGACGCCGACACGGCGGAGCCGGCCAGCCCGACGATCACCAAGCTGGCGGCGAGCACCGCAGCGGCAGTCGAACCGAGCAGTATCCGCGCAGCCAAGATCCTCCACTCCCGTCCGACCCTTCCACTGGGACAACCGCTCGTCAAATCGCGGGCGTGAACCGGACGGGAAAGGGGACCGCGATGCGATCTCCTCGTAACTGCTCCCCTACCGCGATGGGCGAGGCGACGACTGGGCCGACATCATCGACATGCTGACGATGTATTCGGACGCTAGACGACACGCCGTTCGGTTGTTGGCGGAGATCGAAGCGGCCTCAAGTGAATGGTGACTCCGGGTACTGTTGCGTAAGGGAGCGGTGGAGGCACGGTGGTGCACCTCCCCGTTCTCGTTTCGATGCCCTGGCGTCGGTCGATCCACTTGCCCTTGTGCGGTGCGGCGCCGCTCCATTACCGTGCGTCTGAATGCTGTATCGGGTTGAGCTGCTCCTCCGGTCGAACGTGGATGACGAGGCCCTGCACGAGATCCTGATACGGGCGAACACCTACGCGATCATCGAGGCCGTCGAGGTGACCCGCGATACAGATACGGAGAGTTGTCGCTTC
>DATAEV010000050.1:0-3382 GCA_036257875.1 Actinomycetota bacterium
CGCAGGCCCGAGCGCGATGGTTCCCTGGCCGGGCCCGATCTTGGCTCCGAGCCAAGGCTCGATGCATGACCGATTCCGTCGATCCCGCGAAGCTCGCGCGAGCGATCGAGACGGAGCTCCAACGCACCGGCTCTCCGGGCCGCGCGGCGGGCGAGAAGCGATACCTCAAGAGCGACATGGACTTCCTGGGGGCGACGCTCGCCGACATCAGGCGGGTCGCCCGGCAGGCGGCCGGAGATCCGGGGTTGGATCGCAACGGCGCCATCCGCCTGGTCGAGGAGCTCTGGAGCGCCCCGACCTTCGAACGCCGCATGGCCGCGGCGCTCATCCTGGAGCTCCACGCCAACGATCTGCGATCAGACGACCTCTCGCTGATCGAGCGACTGATCCGCGAGTCTCGGACGTGGGCGCTGGTGGACGTCCTCTCCGGCGACGTGGTCGGGGAGATGGGACTGCGCCTTCGCATCCGACGCACGTTGGATCGGTGGGCTCGCGACGACGACTTCTGGGTCCGACGATCGTCGCTGCTCGCGGAGCTGACGCCGTTGAAGCACGGTGCTCCGTTCGAGCCATTCGCGCGCCGCGCGGACGCGATGCTCGATGAGACCGAGTTCTTCATCCGGAAGGCCATCGGTTGGGTCCTGCGAGAGACCTCGAAGACGCGGCCCGACGAGGTGTACCGCTGGATCGCGCCGCGCACGCATCGGGCGTCCGGGGTCACGATGCGCGAGGCCGTCAAGTACCTCGACGCCACACGGGCCGAGCGGCTGATGCGGGCGTACAAGGAGGGTCGCCCGGCCGTTCGGCCTTACGCGGACGGATAAAGTGGCCGGATGCGGTACGGCGCCTTCGTCGAACAGGTCGACCACCTCGGCACGCGGCTCGCCGACACCGCCGAACAGGACCTTGAAGTCGCCGTTCCCACCTGCCCGGGCTGGTCGGCGCGCGATCTCGTGCGCCACGTTGCGCAGGTGTACGAGCACAAGATCGCCTCGACGGAGTTGCAGCGCGCTCCCGACCCGTGGCCTCCCGATTGGCCCGCCGATCGTGATCCCGTCGAGTGGTTCCGTGACGCGCACGGCCGGCTGCTCGCGATGTTCCGGGTCCGCGAACCCACCGATCCGTCACCGACCTGGTGGCCCGACGACCAGACGGTCGGGTTCTGGGCGCGCCGGATGGCGCACGAGACGGCGATCCACGGCGCCGACGCCGAGTTGGCGTTCGGTCCCGCGACACCCCTGGACGCGGCGCTCGCCATCGACGGCATCGACGAGATCCTGAAGATCATGCTGGCCGGCGACTGGTCGGAGGCGCCGAGTCCGGAGAGCATCGGGCAGCGCGTGGCCGTCGTGGGAGGTGAGCGCACCTGGATCATCACCTTGGGGCGGACCGCGATCCAGGTCGCGGAGGGTTTCCTCGACGGCGTCTCGGCGACGGTCGGGGGCGAACCCTCGAACGTCGATCTTTGGCTGTGGGGGAGGGCGCCGGAAGAGGCCCTCGAGGTGTCCGGCGAGCAGAGCGACGTGCGGTTGTTGCGAGAGCGGCTCGTGCTCGCCACCCAGTAGCCGTTGGGTCGTCATCGCTTGTTCTCGACGGTGAACCCCAGCTCTCCTAGCACCGCGACGGCGCCGCTCTTCCCGCCCTCGAAATCAGCGGAGCCGAGGCGCCGGCCTGTAGCGAACTCATACGCCGTGCCCAAGATCGCTTTGTGCGGGTAGCGGCGCTCCTCCCAGACCAGCTCGTAACTCCTGCTCGGGCCGAAACCGTGCTTAGAGAAGAACCGCTCAGGCCCCAGTCGGTCGTATTCCTTGATGGCCCGCACCACGTCGTCACGGGCAACGTCTGCGCGCAGCTTGACGAGTGCACTCGTCATCCCTCGGGCATCGTAGAGCAACGGTGGAACGTGCGAAGAACCGTCAAGCTCAGACAGCTCGATGAGCCGAGTGGAGGCGCAGAGCGCCGGATACGCCCTTCAACTCGACGGCTCCGATCCCGGTGAACGTCACCGGCGTTCCTTCGGCCGCGTCCACGACCTTCTGGCTCACCAGCACCTCGCCCGGCCTGGCGTACTCGGCGATCCTGGCTGCGATGTTCACGGTCCGGCCGTAGTAATCACCCTCCTGGAAGATCACCGGACCGGCATCGATCCCGACCCGAGCGGGCGGAAGGGCCTGGGTCGCCACGCCTTCCACCATGTGGAGGGCGGCCAGCACACCCGCGCCGGGGTCCGGGAAGTAGAACATCACGCCGTCACCGAGCCACTTCACCGGCCGCCCACCATGTTCCGCGGAGCGCCGCCGGACCACGGCGGCCAGGGTCTCCGCCAGCTCCGCCGCCGCCTCATCCCCGCGCTCTTCGGTCAGTGGCGTGTACCCCGTCAGGTCTAGGAAACACACGGCCGGCGGCTGATGCAGCCGGCTGAGGAGACCCGCGCGTTCCAACGCATCCTCGACATCTTCGAGGGCGCTCTGGCTCCAGGCGTGTTCCTGCTGGCCGCGGTAGATAGCCACGAGCACCTGCTCCATCAACGGGTTGATCCGGGACCCGAAGTCCGCTTGGGCCTCGAGCATCTGGATCGTCGACATCCCTCCTTCGAGGAGGGGCTGCTCGACGTCGGTGCGCCACCAGCCGGTCTCGGTCTCGGCGATCCGGCGCAGGCTGTCCGAGCAGACGCGGAGCCACCGCTCGATGACGACCGGCCGGATCCCGTTCGAGAGCTGAAGCTCGATCGCCGGCACGACGGATAGCTCGTCTTCGCGGACACGGTCGTCCGGTCCCGGCTCCGCGAAGCCGACGGCCTCGCGAACCACCTTCAGCAGGTCCATGTCGATCCCGGTGCTCTCGCTGAGCTGGCCGAACGTCGTGTCGCTGACCTCGGCGAACCGATCGAACGCGCTCGCATCCAGGTATGAGAACGAAAGCGTTCCGTCCCGGACGGCCGAGGCCATCCCTTCGAGCGGCACGCCCGCCGCCTCCAAGCCGTGCACCCATCGCGCCCTGAGGACGTCACCCTGGGAGAAGGCGTCGTCCTGACCGGGCTTCAGCATCCCGAGCTCGACCAACCGGTCGACGTAGCCGGGATCCACCCCAGCCCTCCGGGCCACCTCCTTGCGCGACTGCTCACCCACGGGAGCTCATATGTCGTCGCGGACGATGCGGACCACCACCTCGGCGGACGGGCGTCCGTTGGAGCGCTTGGACCGGACCATCCGAAGGAGGAGCGCGGTGATCGCCGCGCTCCCCAGGACCAACCCCGCCAGGCTCTTCGTCGATCGGAACGTGGCCGGGACTCGCGCCTCCAACTCCCGAATGTCGGCCTCGAGCCGGCGCCGGGTCTCTTCGATCTCCGTCACCTTGCGATCTGACGCCTCGCCCATCGCGC
>DATAEV010000056.1:0-4681 GCA_036257875.1 Actinomycetota bacterium
ATGGCACGCCAGCTCTCCGATCGAGCCGTGATGCTCGACCACGGGCTGGTGCACGCGATCGGCTCGCCCGACGAAGTGGTGCGAGAGATGCGGCTGACGATCCTGAGGCACGACCTCGAGTTCGCCCGGGAAGGCGGGACGCGAGAGGTCGAGATCCTCGGCGGCTCGCTCCTGCGTGGTCACGACCCGTTGGCCGGCGCCCTTGCGCCCGGCGACTGCGTGACGCTGCAGGTGGATCTGAAGGCCAACGAGCCGGTCGACGATCCTGTGGTGTCGTTCGCGCTGCACGACGCCGCGAACAACTACGTCTTCGGAAGCGACACCGCGCAACAAGGCCTCGACCTCGGCTGGTTGGACGGCAAGCGTCGCGTCCGGTTCCAGCTCGGTCCGGTGCCCTTCACGGGAGGGCAGTATTGGGTGACGGTCGGCGTCCATTCGCGTGACAACCAGCGCGTCTATCACGTCCAGGATCAGCGCTACTCCTTCGAGGTCCGGCAGGTCGACGGCCGCAAGGACCAGGCATACGTTCCGGTCACGGCGGAGGTCGAGGACCTGTGAACGCCGAACCGGAGCAGATCGTCCACGAGAAAGGCAGCCGAACGATGTTGATCGGACTCATCCTCACCTCGGTGGTCCTTGCCGGGTTCGCGCAGATCACGTTGAAGACGGGCGTCAACCACGTGACCGGGACGTCGGGCGAGCTCCACATCAGCGCCGGGAGTCTGCGGTCGCTGCTGTCGTCTCCGATCGTCTGGGGCGGTCTCGTGTTGTTCGCCCTGTCGGCGGTGGTCTGGCTGTTCGCTCTGTCGCGAGCGTCGCTCTCGTTCGCCTATCCGTTCGCCGCGCTGAGCTATGTGTTGATCCTCGTGTTCTCCGTGCTCGTCTTGCACGAGACGGTCCAACCGCTCCGGTGGCTCGGGGTCGCGTTCATCGTCACCGGGATCGTGCTCGTGGCGCAGACGCCGCACACGTGAGCGGGAACGGTCTGGCGCGATGAAGGCGGTCGTCCTCGTCGGTGGGTTCGGAACGAGGCTGCGTCCGCTCACCGAGACGGTGAAGAAGGAGCTGCTGCCGCTCGTCGACCGCCCCATCCTGGACCACGTGCTGGACCACCTCGCCCGTCACGGCGTGCACGAGGTGATCCTGTCCTCGCCGTACCTCGAGGAAGCGTTCCACCCGTTCATCGAGGCTCGCCGGGGCGACCCCGCCATCGCCTGGATCACCGAGGCCGCGCCGCTCGGAACCGGCGGCGCGATCGTCAACGCGCTCGACGCGGTCGGGGACGACCCCTTCTTCGCGCTGAACGGGGACATCCTGACCGACCTCGATCTCACCGGGATGCTCGCATCCCACCGTGGGCGTGACGCCGTCGTCACGATCTCGCTGCACCACGTCGAGGACGCTCGCGCGTTCGGCTTGGTGGCGACGGACGAACGAGGCCGCGTCCTCGCGTTCCTGGAGAAACCCCTCGATGCGATCCCCGGCGATGTCAACGCCGGAACGTACATCCTCGACCCGGCCGCCCTCCGGCCCTGGACCGCGGATCGCGAGCTCTCGATCGAGCGCGAGATCTTCCCGTCCGTGATCGCGAGCGGCGGACCGGTCTACGGGTACCTCGCCGACGCGTACTGGCTCGATCTGGGAACGCCCGAGAAGTACCTGCAGGCGCATTTCGACATGCTGGACGGGAAGGTGCACGGGGTGACGTACGAGGCACCGTGGGTCGCCGCGACGGCGGGCGTGGATCCAGGAGCGCGTCTCGGGCGGTGGGTGGCGGTCGGGGCGGAGGCACGGGTGGGGCCCGACGCCCAGGTGGACGACTCGGTCGTGCATCCCGGCGCCTCGATCGGGGCCGGCGCGCGCGTGCTTCGATCGATCCTCGGCCCGGGCGCCCACGTCGGCGCCGGGGCCACGGTCGAGGACTGCGTCCTGGGTGCGGGATCCACGGTGCCGGACGCGGTCTCGCTTTCGGGCCAGCGCGTGCCGACGGATACCGAAGCCGCTCCGGCGTAACGAACCCTGGCCCCCGCCCGTCCCTCGTACGGCCGAGGCCGGTTCCACCGGCCGCCCGACTCAATAGGCTCCCGGGAACCGTCGATGGTTGGGCTCCGGCACATGGCCCACGTGGCGCCGGACCACGTGATCTGGGATGGGAACCCGAACGATGCGACGACGCCTCTGCACGTTCCTCGTGGCCGCTTCGATCGGCGCGTTGTCGCTTTCCATCGTTCCGGTGCCCGCCGGAGCGAGCGGGTCGCTCTCGTTCTACGGTTCGGGTGACGGCCATGGCCTCGGGATGTCGCAGTGGGGTGCATACGGTCTCGCGAACATGGGGTGGGGGCACCGGAAGATCCTCACCCACTTCTACCGGGGGACCCGGGTGGATGCGACGACGCCGCTCCCGCCGAACATCCGTATCGGACTCACCACGCAGCGAACCCTCGTTCACCTGACGGCTCAGGTGCATCGGGTTCGACTGTGGATCGGGGCGCCGTTCTCCGGGAGATCGGTCGGATCGATCCGGCCCGGCACCACGTGGACCGTGCGGAGCACGCAGAGGGCGTACGCGATCCGCAACGCGACACGCGCGCTGGTCGGCGGGCACGCCTGGGGGTCTCCGTCGAGGGACCTGTTCCTGACCTACGCCGACGACGGTGCTCGCGTGTTCATCCCGGAGGCCGACTCGATCTGGTACGACGGGTTCGCCTATGCCCGCGGGACGATCGAGTTCAACCTCACGTCGTGCGCCGGCGCCGGGGGGTGCGTGGAGCGGCTGATCGCTCGGCTCGGGCTCCAGAGCTACCTCGACGGGCTGGGCGAGGTGCCCGCCTCGTGGCCGATGCAGGCCATGCAGGCCCAGGCCGTCGCCGCGCGCTCGTACGCCCTCTATGCGATGCGGCACTACGGGATCCGGGCCGATTGCAACTGCCATCTCACCGACGGGTCGGGGGACCAGACCTACATCGGATACGACCGGGAATCCGGAACCGACGGTGGCCGGTGGGTCCACGCGGTCGCGGCGTCGCGGGGTGAGATCGTGACCTACCACGGGGCCGTGATCCAGGCGTTCTACGCCGCGTCGGATGGCGGGCACTCGGACAGCGTTCAGGACGTGTGGCATGGAGGCGATCCTGCGTATGCGATCCCGTGGCTGACCGGCGTCTGCGATCCCGGCGAGTGGACGGGGGCGAATCCCTGGAAGGCCTGGACGCTGAGCTTCGACGCGGCGACGCTGACCGCTCGCCTCCGTCCGTACACCGGATCGATCGGCACCGTCACCACGTTCTCGCACATCGCCCGGGCGGACGGAGGGCGGATCATGACCGCCGTCGCCGTCGGGTCGACGGGCTCGGCCAAGGTCACGGGGACCGAGCTCCGGGCAGCGCTCGGTCTGCCGGACGATCGGGTGTGGATCAACAGCAACCGCCTCATCACCGGCGGGATCCGGACGGCCTACGACGGGTTGATGTGCGCGCCGGGCCTCCCCGCGTCACCGCGGGTGACGGTCCCGGGCGGAGGGGAACAACACTTCCAAACGGGCGGGTTGTACCGCAACGGGGGCCTGAACCTGACCGTCTGGCTGCGCGGGGTCGTGGACGACGAGTATCGAGCGGTCGGCTCGGGTGGCGGCGTGCTCGGGGTGCCGGTGAGCGCCGTGCAGGTCCTCGGGAGCGGATCGCAAGGACCCTCCTCGCTTTCGACGGCGACGATGTCGTGCGCGTGCAAACGCATCGACTTCGCGCGCGGACGCGTGTACTGGAAGCAGGGCGTCGGCGCGCACGCCCTCTGGGGTCCCGTCCTCAGCGCCTACCTCGGCACCGGCGGGGCGGCGGGCTCGCTCGGATTCCCGATCACCCGCGTCCTGCCGCGCACCGGAGGAGGCACACGCGCCGTCTTCGAACACGGTCGCGTCGAGTGTCCCGCCGGCGATCCCTGCACCGTCGTGCCGAGCTAGCAGCCGTCCCCGAGCTTGCCCTCGGGGGCGTTGTTGGTGCACGCGAACGAATCCACGAACCCTTGCGACAGCGTCACGGCTTGCGGTGCCGTGATCGAAGCGGGACAGGTGATCAGCTTGTTCCAGGCGGTGAGCGCGAAGCCCGTTCCGTTCGGCAGGTCCGAATACGGGATCAGGTACGTCGCGTGATCCCCGGTGGCGACCGGCCCCAGCGCCGAGACGACGTCCGCGCCGATCCCCCCGTCCCCGGGCGGCCGGTAGTACATGATCACGGAGCCGTGCTCCAACGTGTGAACGGCTTGCGTCTCCCGCACGGGCGTGATGTACACGCGGGGGGTCGGGGGCAGGGGCGCGGGGTCGTGGTAACCCGAGGTCGCGGGATGATCCGGATACGTGTAGTCCTGGCCCGACGCCAGGTGCAGACCACCGGGCGCCGATGCCGCCGGCGTCTGCACCCCGGAGCACCCCGCTGCCTGCGCAGCCGCAACGGCGACGGCCGAGAGCGGCTTGGCGGAGCCGGCCCTGGTGAGGAACGACAGGACGACCAGCAGCACGACGGCCACGGTCGCGAAGATCAGTGCCCGCCGGATCGCCGCGCGCCGCGCCGAACGCCTGCGCTCGGCCTCGCGCGCGCGGCGTGCCTCTTCCTTGCGCTCGCGCCGATCGGGGTTGGCGCCCCCTCCGGTGGTTGCGGTCGCGGCCGCCCGCTTCGCGGGCGGCCGCGAC
>DATAEV010000060.1:0-12617 GCA_036257875.1 Actinomycetota bacterium
TGCCCTTGTCAGAACGAGGGGACGACGAAGTAGCGTCGGGAGAAGGCTTGCTCACTGCCGGCTCATGATAACGACAGGCCCGGCATCCGCAAGGCCGGGCGCGGCAGAAACCGACATGCGTGCTCCCGCAGGCATTCCTGCACCGACATCGAAGCTCCGACCGGCCCAGAATAGGAGCGTGCCGGTGGGTGAAAGCAATCGCTCAGCGATCGTCCACGCTCGATCGACCTCGGCGAAGGCTCGGGAGAGGCACCTATCGAACGGACCGGTGAGCTGTTCAACCTTGCCGGCGAAAACCGTTACGTTGCTCAGCCCGAGGCTGTCGACCGCCAGCTCCATGAAGGCGACGCGGCGTTTGCGGAGTTCCGCCAGGCAGAAGGTCAGGTCCTGGCGCGCGATCGCGAGCGGGATCCCCGGCAGGCCCGCACCTGAGCCGAGATCCACTACTCGCGCCGGTCCAGGACCCAAGAGAGGCCCAGCCCGGAGTGAATCGACGATGTGGCGCTCGCGGAGCTGCCCTCGATCGCCCCGTCCGATCATGCCCAAGGGGAGAGCTTTCTCAAGGAGCAGTTGCTCATAGCGGTCCAGCCGATCGGCCATCGGAGCGTCGATCGGGAAGCCGAGAACCTCGCCCCACCGACTCCAAGCCTCATGTTTCACGTGAAACATCCCCTACAGGAGCGGGGGGACGACCCCTTCAATCGAGCGGGCTGATCACGACGAACCGATTCGGATCCTCGCCCCGAGAACCGCTCTGGACCCCGTCGATGGCAGCGACGGCGTCGTGGACGATCTTCCGTTCGAGCGCGTCCATCGGCTCGAGCTCCTGCTCTTGTCCGGTTGCCAGCGCTCGCTCGGCCGCTTCGCGTGCCCGTTCTTCAAGCCGGGTGGCTCTCCGCTTCCGGTAGTCCTCGACGTCGACGAGGACCCGGATACGCTCATCGAGGCGCCGCCCGACGACGTTACGAGCGAGTTCCTGGATCGCATCGAGTGTCTGCCCGTGCTTGCCTATCAACAGCGCGAGGTCCTCCGGCGGCCCTTCGAGGATGTCGACGTAGAACCGTTCACCCTGCTGGGCCGGCTCTGCTATCGCGTCGATATCCATCTGGCCCAGGAGCTCCTCGACGAAGTCCGCCACCGCGTCGGCTTGTTCCTCAAGGTCGATGTCGTCCGGCGGGTCGTTGTTCATGTCTCATCCTCCCGCTGGTCCGGCTTCGGGTTGGGCCTCAGCTGGTTCCCCGGCGCCGCGCCCTTCCGGCGGCGGCCTGGATCTGCCGGGGGCGGCTTGGCGATCTTCGAAGACCCGCCGCCGGGCGGTTTCTTCGGGCCCGGGTTCGGCCGCTTCTTCCGCTGGGGGGTCGAGCCGTCTCTCTTGGGATTCGGCTTCGGCGGTGTCTTCCCCCGCTGGTTCTGCACGGCTTGGGCCCGCTCAGTCATCCAGCTCATCACGCCGCGTTTCGGCGGGTTCGCGGCTCTCTGATTCTGTTCGGCCATCCGGCGCTCGAGGGCCTCAGGCCCGATATGTCCGGCGCGAAGGAGGTACGTCTGTTGGGCGACCTGAAGACCGTTCGAAACGGTCCAATAGAGAACCAGCCCGGCGGGGAACTGGAGCCCGAAGAAGGCGAACATCAGCGGCATCACCCGAGTGATCGCCTGCTGCTGGGACGATTGCGAGTCCTTCGGGCTCGCCCGCTGCATCTGCCAGGTCTGGAAGAACGTCGACCCGACCATGATCGCAAGGAGGAGGATGTACGGGATCATGTCGGGGAACCGCTGAGTCCCGCAGTCCAACGTCCCCCGGGTTTCGGCAGCGAACGGCAGGGCGGTGCCGTCCTTGCCCAGGATCGGGGCGGGCGTGGGGTCGGTCGGATTGCCGGCCCCGGGTAATTGCTTGGTCTGCCCGTCGGCCGGATCCTTGTACTTGATCTCGACCTGGGTTCCGGCCCCTACGAGGTTGCATTGCAGGTTCATGAACAAGAAGTCGGTGTTCTGGTGCGTCAGGACGTTCTGGAAAAGCGCGCTGTCTTCCGGAAGGTGGTTGTTGGCCACGATGAAGGCACCCTTGTGCAGCGGATCTTGGGACGGGGTCACCGTCGGCGGCCTGATGACCGCGTACATCGCGAAGAGGAAGGGCAGGGTGAGGAGCATTGGGAGGCAGCCGCCGAGCGGGTTCACGCCGGCCTCCTTGTAGAGCTTCATCTGCTCTTCCTGCTGCTTCTGGCGGTTGTTCTTGTACTTCTTCTGAAGCTCCTTCAGCTTCGGCTGGAGGGCCTGCATGTGCTGCATGCTCTTGATCTGCTTGATGCCCAGGGGAAGCAGAAGGAGTCGGATCGCGAGCGTCAGCACGATGATCGCGATGCCGTAGTTCGGGATGATGTCGTAGATCCAGGCCAGGACCGAACCCAGCGCATTGAGGAGGCCTTGCCAGAGGACGTTGGCGACCAAGCCCTACACCCGCGCCTTCTGGTCGGCCGCCCGGCGTACGACGTCGTCATACGATTCGGAGCCACGGCTGCCGTGGACCTGATCGATGCCGCCAGCGCCGAACGGATTGCAGCGCAGGATCCTCCAAAGGGCCATCGACGATCCTCGGACGGCGCCGTGCACCCTGATCGCCTCTTCCGCGTACCGACTGCAACTCGGATAGAACCGGCACTGGCCACCGAGCCAGCCAGAGAAACCGACGCGATACACCTTGATGCACCCGATCAGGATCATCCGGACGGGGGCTCCCGCGCTCCGCAGGCTGCGGTGCACGGCGTTCATGGGTGCGTGATCTCGCTGCGAAGGAGCTGACTCATCTCGGCCACCAGGTCCTGCGTCTTGGCCCCCCGGATGGCCTCGCGGGCCACGAGGACGGCGTCATGTCCGTTCCCGATCCTCGGAGCGACCTCCAACCACGCCGCTCGAAGGATGCGCCGAGCTCGGTTCCGCATGACCGCGTTGCCGACCTTGCGACCGGCGACGTATGCCGCCGCCCCGGTCCCGGGCGCGAGAAACACTACCACCCGACTCCCGTGAACCGGCCGGCCTTCATCGAAGACACGCCGCACGTCGAGCGATCGCACCGCGACCTCGTTCGCGCAGGTCAGACGGTGACCCGTGCGCGCCCTTTGCGGCGTCGAGCCGCCAGGATCGAGCGACCGGCTCTGGTCCGCATCCGGTGCCGAAACCCGTGCACCTTCGCGCGATGCCGGTTGTTCGGCTGGTACGTCCGTTTGCCTTTCGCCATCGGTGATGATCCTCGCTCGATCGGGAACCCGGCTCACGCCGGTCGAGCGGGCAGTATACGGGGCGTCCATCCTCGCTGGCCAAGGCTCTTGACAACAGAAAGACCGTCAAGACCCCTCCGCACGCGTGCGGTGTGGAAAACCACCGTGCTATCTTCCAGCCCGCCTTCCCCCCGGGGCGCGCGACCGGGTCGCGTCTCCGTTGTCGGAGGACCCCTCCGTTGGGTTTTCCACCGTTGTGGAAAGGTCCTGTGGAATAGGCATGGTGACGGCCTACCCGGAGCATGCGGCGCTCGAGGCGTGGTCAGGTGTGTTGGCCCGCGCGAGAGCAGAGCTCCCCGATACGACGCTCGTGATGTGGTTCTCCGACGTTCGACCCGCCGGCCTCGTCGACGATGTCCTCACGCTGGCCGTTCCGAGCCCCCTGGTCCGTGAGCGGTTGCAGCACAACCATCTCGCGTTGATCGAAGAGGCGGTTGCAGCCTCGTACGGAGGTCCGGTCAAGATCGAGTTCGAGGTCGAAGAGGGGATCCGTCATCCTCTGGACGAGACCCCCGTCGCCGACGCCACGCCTGCGGCGCCGGCCTCGCACACCGCGATCGGGGAGCCGAGCGAAGCGGTCCGTCGGCGTGCCACAGCGGTCTCGCTCGGCGCACCCGGTCTCCCGTTCCCCAACTACACGTTCGAAGCGTTCGTGCCGGGGCCGAGCAACCGGTTCGCGCACGCCGCTGCGATGGCCGTCGCCGAGGCGCCGCCGTCGACCGCGTACAACCCGCTGTTCATCTACGGCGGCGTTGGTCTCGGCAAGACCCACCTGTTAATCGCGGTGGGTCACCACATGTATCGCGTCAACCCTGGGATCCGCGTGAAGTACGTGACCTCAGAGCGCTTCGTCACCGAATTCATCAAGGCGGTTCGCGAACGTCAGGGCGACCAGTTCCGCCACCGTTACCGCGAGGTAGACGTCTTGCTGGTCGATGACATCCAGTTCCTCGCCAAGCGCGAAGAGACACAGACCGAGTTCTTCCACACGTTCAACCATCTCCACGGCAGCGGGCGCCAGATCGCGATCGCATCCGACCGGCCGCCACACGAGCTCTCCGGTCTCGAGGAGCGCCTCGTGAGCCGGTTCCGCTGGGGCTTGTGTGTCGACGTGCAACCGCCGGACTTGGAGACTCGGATCGCCATCTTGCAGCTCAAGGCGGAGCGCGAACGGCTGACGATCCCACATGACGTGATCGAGTTCGTGGCGTCGAAGTTCGATCAATCGGTGCGCGAGTTGGAGGGCGCCCTGGTGAGGGTAGTGGCCTGGTCCGAGCTCACCGCGCAGTCGATCGATCAGGAGCTGGCCGAGCGCGCCCTGCAGGACCTGATCCCGCAGACCGACCACGAGATCCCCCCACAGCTCATCATGGAGCAGACGGCAGAATACTTCTCGCTGTCGACCGGAGATCTCGTATCGAAGTCCCGGTCGCGCCCCCTCACCCAAGCCCGCCACATCGCGATGTACCTGATGCGCGAATGCACGGGACTTTCGTTGGTCAAGATCGGCGAGATCTTCGGTGGGCGCGACCACACCACCGTCCTGCACGGGATCAAGAAGGTCGAGGATGAGATGCGGGAGCGGGATGCCACGTTCCGCCAGGTCCAGGACCTGACCAGGATCGTCCGAGGCCGCGTGCGAGGGACCTCGTGACGTGTGGACAACCATGTTGATGGCCCCGACCCGCCGGACGATCTGCGTTGACGGGAAGCAGAGCGGCACGACTTATCCACCGACCATCCCCATGTCTGACATGGCTACTACGCTGCATGGATGACCGGGTTATCCACGGTTCCACCGGCTCTACCACTACAGGTCTTCTTCAAGAACAGAAACCGATACAGGGGGTGTGAACGGTGAAGTTCCGATGCGATCGAGACGCACTGTCCGAGGCCCTGCAGACCGTTCAACGTGGGGTGTCATCGCGGCCCGGGATCCCGGCGCTCACGGGGGTCCTGCTGGACGGTGCCGCTGAGGGACGACTGACCATGACGACGACCGACCTCGAGGTCTCGGCCCGGCTCACGATCGATGTCCAGGTGAGCGAGCCGGGGATCGCGTTGATCCCGGCTCGGCTGCTGGCCGACACGGTGAAATCGCTCTCCGATGCGCCTGTGGACGTGGAGACGGACCAGTCGCAGGCGCGGATCCGGTGCGCGGCCTACGAGGGAGCACTCCGGTTACTCCCCGCCGAGGACTTCCCGGGATTGCAGGAGCCGGGGGGCACTCGCGTCGAGGCAGATGCCGGCGCCTTCGCGGAGGCCGTGTCGCAAGTCGCGCGAGCGGCCAGTCGCGATGAGGCCAGACCGGTCCTCACAGGCGTCCTGGTCGAGGTGAGTCGCGAGGGCTGCGTGTTGGTGGCGACCGACTCGTACCGGCTTGCCGTGCGCGACCTGGTGGCCAGCGCGGACGGTGAGGCGAAGGCGATCGTTCCGGAGCGTGCGTTCTCCGAGGCCGGGCGCGCCGCAGCGAGTGACGAGAAGGGCAAGGTGGAGATCCTCGTCGACGACGCCCAGGTGTCGTTCCGCGCCGGCGGGCTGACGCTCACCTCGCGTCTGATCGAAGGGGAGTTCCCGAATTACCGCCAGCTCCTACCCGACACGCACGAGAGCAGACTGACCGTCTCACGCCAGCAGCTCTTGGATGCGGTTCGCCGCGTTGGGCTCCTCGCTCGCGACACCACGCCGGTCCGACTCGAATTCAACGCGCTCGGCGTCAAGCTCTCGTCCAGCTCCCCGGACCTCGGTCAAGCCGTCGAAACGGTCGAAGCTCGCTACGAGGGAGACGATCTGACGGTGGCATTCAACCCGCAATACCTGATCGACGGACTGACCGCCGCCAACGGCGAGTCCATCCACCTGGACGTGCGGGACGGGCTGAAGCCGGGCGTCGTGCACGGGGAGAACGACGGGTTCACGTACCTCGTGATGCCCGTGCGGCTGCCCGCGGCCGTGGTGTAGTTCCTTCCGATCCGGGTCCCGCCATGCGCCTGCTGTGGGTGGAATTGCGGGACTACCGGAACCACGCACACACGCGGCTCGATCTCGGTCACGACGGGATCATCGTGGTGGCGGGACCGAACGGTGAAGGCAAGACGAACCTGTTGGAGGCGATGCACTTCCTGTATTCGCTCGGAAGTCCTCGTGTGAGCGCCAGCGAGCCTCTCGTGCGACACGGGGCGGACGCGGCGTACGTGCGTGGAGAATTCGAGACGCGCGACGGCCGCGTGCTCATCGAGGTCGAGATCCGACGGAAGGGTGCGAACCGCGTGCAGGTGGATCGGTCGGCGGTCCGGCGACGGCGGGATCTCCGCCGGGCGGTGCGCGTCGTGTTGTTCGGACCGTTCGATCTGCCGATCGTCACCGGCGACCCGGCAAGACGCCGTGGGTTCATGGACGAGATCGTCGTGCTGCTCCAACCGACTCGCGACACCTTGACCAGCTCGTACGAACGCGTGCTCCGACAGCGCAATCGCCTCCTGAAAGAGCACGAAGGCCGGGGTGCTCCTCCCGAGCTCGAGGCATGGGACGAGCAGCTGATCCGGACCGGGACGGCGGTGATCGAGGCGCGGGCCGAGGCCGTGAACGCGATCGCTCCGCCGGCGTCAGAAGCCTTCTCGGCGGTGTCGGGCTACGACCTGGTGGTTCGGTACGCCCCGAACGTGCCCACCACGGACGGCGAGGCGGGGTTCCGTCATCGGCTCGACGAGCGCCGATCCGACGAGCTTCAGCGCCGGACGTCGCTCGTCGGCCCTCACCGAGATGATCTGGACCTTGCTGTGCGGGATCTCGGCGCCCGGAGCTTCGCGTCCCACGGGGAGACCTGGGTCGCGGCGCTCGCGGTCCGGCTCGGGCTCGCGACGGCCGTCGAAGCCGCGATCGGGGAGCCCCCGATCCTGCTCGTGGACGACCCATACAGCGCGCTCGATCCGACGCGGCGCGACCGGATCGCCGGGATCCTCGCGGCACGACCGGGTCAGGTCGTTATCAGCGTCGCCGACGAGGCCGATGTGCCGGCGCAGGCCACGGCGATCTTGGACGTGAGCGCCGGCAACGTCATCGCGCGTCACGAGGCCGCCTGATGCCCCACTCCAAGGGGTTCGGACGACGCGCCGATCGGCGCACCGGGGATCCGGTGCCGATTGGCGACGTCGTCGACGCGCTGATGCGCGAGGACGTGTTCAGTCGCGGGATGCCGATCGCGACGTTGGCCCGTCGGTGGCCCGAGCTGGTGGGAGAACGACTCGCGCGCGCGACGCAGCCGGCATCGCTGGAGGGCGGGATCCTCGTCGTCCGCGCCTCCGACGGACCCTGGGGAGCGCAGGCGAAATACCTCTCCGAACAGATCCGGGAGCGGGCCGACACGGCCCTCGGAACCGGGTCGGTGAAGGCCGTCCGGATCGTCGTCGGTTCGGCGTCCTGCGAAGCGCGAAACCGCAGGTCACAGGGCTGATTTAGGCTCTTCAGATACGGTCAAACGTCCCCCTCGTCCGGTAAGATAGAGGCGTTCGTGCGACACCCCCGCCGCACGCCCCCGCAGGCCCGCGGCGGGTGCCGTGCGGCCCCGATCGGAGGACGGTTGGCAACCCCAGCGAAACGCACCACCAGGACCAGAACGACCAAGCAACAGCCCGGATACGACTCCAGCAGCATCCAGGTCCTCGAGGGCCTCGAGCCCGTCCGCAAGCGTCCCGGGATGTATATCGGGACCACCAGCTCGCGAGGGCTGCATCACCTCGTCTACGAGGTCGTCGACAACGCGATCGACGAAGCCATGGCCGGGTTCTGCGACAAGATCGTGGTCACCCTCCACGCTGACGGCTCGGCGAGCGTGCTCGACAACGGCCGGGGTATCCCCGTCAAGCCGATCCCCGGGCGCAAGGATCGCCGCCCCGCGCTCGAGATCGTGCTCACCGTGCTGCACGCGGGTGGGAAGTTCGGCGGCGAGGGGTACAAGATCTCCGGCGGCCTCCACGGCGTCGGCGTCTCGGTGGTGAACGCGCTCTCGCAGAAGCTCGAGGCGCAGGTCCAACGGGACGGGACCACGTACACGATGGCCTTCAGTCGCGGCAAGGTCACGAAGAAGCTCACCAAAGGCAAGGGGAGCTCGAAGACGGGCACCCTGATCCGGTTCTGGCCGGACCCCGAGATCTTCACCGAGGGCGTGGAGTTCGAGAGCAAGGTCCTGGCGGATCGGCTGAAGGAACTGGCGTTCCTCAACAAGGGCGTCGAGATCCAGCTCATCGATGAGCGCGCGGGATCGAAGGAGGTCTTCAAGGCCACCGGGGGTCTCGTGGACTTCGTGAAGTACCTCGCGGAGGGTCGCGACCCGCTCCACCGGGTCGTGTACTTCGAGGCGAAAGAGGGTGACGGGACCGCAGAGGTCGAGATCGCCCTGCAGTGGAACAACTCGTACGCGGAGTCGTTCCATTCGTTCGCGAACACGATCAACACGCACGAGGGGGGCATGCACGAGGAGGGTCTGAAGAAGGCGCTCACGAATGTGCTCAACCGGTACGCGCGGAGCAAGGGGCTCCTCAAGGAGAAGGAAGAGAACCTGATCGGCGAGGATGTTCGCGAGGGCCTGATCGCGATCGTGTCCGTCAAGCTCCGGGATCCGCAGTTCGAGGGCCAGACGAAGACGAAGCTCGGCAATGCCTTCATCCGCTCGTTCGTCGAGACCACCGTCAACGCGAAGCTCGCCGAGTGGCTCGAGGAGCACCCCGGGGACGGCAAGCGCATCGTGACCAAGGGTGCGTCCGCGGCCAAGGCGAGGCTCGCCGCCAAGCAGGCGCGCGACCTCACCCGGCGGAAGTCGTTCTTGGAGTCGGGATCGTTGCCGGGCAAGCTCGCCGACTGCCAGCTGAACGACCCGGCCGCGTGCGAGATCTACATCGTGGAAGGGGACTCCGCCGGCGGCTCGGCCAAGCAGGCGCGCGATCCTGCGACCCAAGCCATCCTCCCGATCCGCGGCAAGATCCTGAACGTCGAGAAGGCGCGGCTGCACAAGATCCTCGAGAACATCGAGATCCAGGCGCTCATCACGGCGATCGGCACCGGCATCGGCGACGAGTTCGACATCACGAAGGCTCGGTACCACCGCATCGTGCTGATGGCCGACGCCGACGTAGACGGCGCACACATCCGCACGCTGCTGCTGACCTACTTCTTCCGCTACATGCGCGACCTGATCGACGCCGGCTACGTCTATCTCGCTCAGCCGCCGCTGTACCTCGTGAAGGAAGGCAAGCAGGAGCTGTACTTCTACACGGAGCGTCAGTGGGACGACTATCGGAACGCGAACGGTAACGGGAAGAAGCTCGATCCTCAGCGGTTCAAGGGTCTCGGCGAGATGGACGCGTCCCAACTGTGGGACACCACGATGGATCCCGATCGCCGCACGTTGCTCCAGGTGACGTTGGACGACGCCGCCACCGCGGATCACCTGTTCACCGTGTTGATGGGTGAAGAGGTGCCGCCGCGGAAGGAGTTCATCGAAGCCAATGCCCGGTACGTCCAGAACCTGGACGTCTGAGAGGGAACCGAGGAGCGTCCGTGTCACAAGAAGGGTTGTTCGCAGGGAACGTCGAGCCGGTCCAGCTGGAAGAGGAGATCCAGCGCTCCTACCTCGACTATGCGATGTCCGTCATCGTCAGTCGGGCGCTGCCCGAGGTTCGCGACGGTCTGAAGCCCGTGCACCGCCGGATGCTCTGGTCCATGCTCGAGGGGGGATTGCGGCCGGACCGGCCCCACCGCAAGTCCGCCTGGGCCGTCGGCGAGGTCGTGAAGAAGTACCACCCCCATGCGCTCGAGGCCGTGTACGACGCCCTCGTGCGGCTGGCGCAAGACTGGTCGTTGCGCCACCCACTGATCGACCCGCACGGCAACTTCGGCTCGGTCGACGGCGATCCGCCCGCTGCCATGCGGTACACGGAAGCGCGGCTGGCGCCGATCGCGCTTGAGCTGCTTCGTGACATCGATGCGGAGACGGTCGATTTCGTCCCGAACTACGACGGGTACGAGCAGCAGCCCGTCGTGCTGCCGTCCCGATTCCCGAACCTGCTGGTCAACGGTTCCGGCGGGATCGCGGTCGGGATGGCGACGAACATCCCGCCGCACAACCTCGCCGAGGTGATCGACGCGGTGATCCACTTCATCGACAACCCCGAGGCGAGGGTCGCGGAGCTGCGGAAGTTCGTGAAAGGACCCGATTTCCCAACCGGCGGCATCGTGCTGGGCAAGGACGGTATCCGGGATGCCTACGAGACGGGGCGGGGGTCGATCAAGGTCCGGGGTGTGTCCTCGATCGAGGAGGGCAGCGGCGGCCGTTCCCGGATCGCGATCACCGAGCTTCCGTATCAGGTGAACAAGGCGCGGCTCGCCGAGAAGATCGCGGACCTCGTGAAATCGGGGCGGATCAAGGACATCGCCGACGTCCAGGACCATTCCAGCGGTCGCGAGGGGATGCGGCTCGTGATCGACCTCAAGCGGAACGCGAACCCGCACGTCGTGCTGAACCAGCTCTACAAGCACACGCAACTGCAGGACAACTTCGGCGTGATCATGCTCGCGCTCGTCGACGGGGTGCCGCGGACGCTGAACCTCGCGGAGATGATCGGGTACTACGTCGACCATCAGATCGATGTCGTCACGCGCAGGACGCGCTACGAGAAGCGGAAGGCGGAGGAACGCGACCACATCGTGCAGGGCTTGCTGATCGCCCTCGACCATCTCGACGAGGTCATCAAGATCATCCGGGGATCCCAGGATTCGGAGGAAGCTCGCACCAAGCTGATGCAGAAGTTCAAGCTGAGCGAGGTCCAGACGAACCACATCCTCGATATGCCGCTCCGGCGGCTCACCCGGCTGGCACGCGCCGAGCTGGATCAGGAGCACAAGGACCTGCTCGCACGGATCAAGTACCTGGACTCCGTGCTGCGCAGCCCGAAGAAGCTCCGAGGCGTGATCAAGTACGAGCTCGCAGAGATCAAGAAGAAGTACGCGAACGCTCGGAGGACCCAGCTCAAGGCCGACGAGGGCGAGTTCGACGCGGAGGACCTGATCGCCGAAGAGGACGTCGTCATCACGGTCAGCCGGGCCGGCTACGTCAAGCGCCAGCCGATCGATGCGTTCAAGCGGCAGGGGAGGGGCGGCAAGGGCATCAAGGGCGCCACCCTCAAAGAGGAGGATGTGATCACGGACGTCTTCACGACGACCACGCACCACTGGCTCCTCTTCTTCTCGACACGGGGCAAGGTCTATCGGGTGAAGGTCCACGAGGTGCCCGATTCGTCACGGATCGCCCGCGGTCTGTACGCGGCCAACCTTCCCGGCGTTTCGGTGAGCGCCGACGAGAAGGTCAGCGCGGTGCTGGATCTCAAGGAGTACGCGGAGGGACGGTTCCTGCTGTTCGCGACCAAGCACGGCATGGTGAAGAAGACCGCGCTGCCGGAGTACGCGTCGGCTCGAACGGGGCTCGCCGCGATCAATCTGCGGGCGGGGGACGAGCTCGTCGATGTACGCCTGACCGACGGCAAGGACGAGGTGTTCCTCGTGTCCCGGCGCGGCCAAGCGATCCGGTTCAAGGAGTCGCTCGTCCGTCCGATGGGGCGCGCCACCGGCGGCGTGATCGGCATGCGGCTGACGGAAGGGGACGAGGTCCTCGCCCTCGCCCTCGCATCGGACGGCGAGGAGATGATCAGCGTGTCGCAGAACGGGTACGGTAAGCGGTCGCGCTTGGCCGACTACCCCACCAAGGGTCGCGGCGGCAAGGGGGTCATCGGCCATCAGCTCACGCGGAAGACCGGTGAGCTCGCGGGCGCGTTCATCGGCTCGAAAGATCAGGATCTCCTGACGATCTCATCGTCCGGCAAGGTGCAGCGGGTCGGTGCGGCCGACATCCGCCGGGTGGGCCGGTCGAGCCAGGGCGTCCGCACGATGCGGGTCGACGACGGCGAGCACGTCGCCGCGATCGCTCCCGTCATCATCCAGATGGACGACGAGTGATCCTTAGTCCGGCAGCGGGACCTTCTTGAACGTGCGCCACAGGAGCAGGTCGTACACCGACTTGAGCATGCCCGCGACGACCCATGGCGCCCCGAGGGCAACGGAGTGCATAAGCGCCGTCCCGACGAGGGGACCGAACGGACGCGCGACGTAGCGCGCCGTGTTGGTCGTCGCCGCGGCCGCCGTCCGCTCCTCCGGATCCACCATCGCCGCGATGTAGGCCTGCCTCGTCGGGACGTCCATCTGCGACAGCACGAATCGGAGCAACAGGACCGCGATCGCGAGCGGGAGCGTGGGCATCAGGGGGACCAGGATCAACAGGATGTTGGACGGCAGGTG
>DATAEV010000077.1:0-18232 GCA_036257875.1 Actinomycetota bacterium
CGAACAGCTGAGAGATCCGATCCCAGGTCTCGAATGTCGGCGAACGCGTCCCGGCCTCGACTTCGATCCGCGAAGCGAGCCGAGCGCGGTGGGTGACGATCCCCACATCTCGATAGTGACGTTCACCACTGACGTCGAGGACGGGGGCGACTATCAAGGAGGAGGACCGAGCGCTCGGAGGTGGGAGAGGGAGAGGCAATACTCCTGAGCCTCCGAACGCCCGGCCCGTCGTCTCGGCGGGCCCGCCGAAACGCCTCCAAAGTCAGCGTACCCGTGGATTGTCGGCCCAGTCGTCGCTGTTCTGGTCGCGGTATCGCATCAGGTGAGAGGAACGGAGTCGCGATCGGCCTGGTCCGGGCAGGGACGTGGCGGAAGAGTTCTGTCCGTCGGCTCGCGCTGACTTTAGGCACGCCTTCTGTCTTCGGCCGAGCAGAGACGAACAGCGGAGGCCCCGGGGGGAGGGCCGGGTGGTCCGGCTCTCTTCCCCCGGAACTCCGCGAACCGGCCGTGTTCAGGCACTCACCTCATTCCGGCCGGGAGATCCTTGCCGTTCAGCACGCCCCTCGAACGTTCGGGAGCAAGCACCCCGTGTCGAAGGTTCCTGGGATCGGCTCGGTGATGCCGTTCGTCGTGTCGGTGATGGCGACGTTGGTGTACGTCACCTCAGCGATCTCACGGCTCTGGCCCGGTGGGCACGTGAACCCGCCGGGACCCGGTGGCGTCAGCGTCAGTGACGCCGTGACCTGACCGTTCTTCCCAGAGCTGAACGTCCCGGTCGCACTCACCGGCCCGCTCACGGTCGTCTTGTTAGAGGCGCTCGGGTTCCCGCCGCCGCGGTTCACGCATACGTACACGGCCGTTGCGTCCGCCGTCGCCTCGTACGTGATCGATTGATTCGTCCCGAGTCCCGCTTCCTTGAACGAGACGACCAGGTTGGCTCCGCTCAGGTTCGCGTCGGCCCGGACGAAGTGCGGGCTCACAGCCCACGCCGGGCTGCTCATGAGTGCGAGTAACACCGACGCGAAGAGCGTGACTGTTGCCGCCCTCTTCTTCATTACTTGCCTCCCCCTCGTGGATCGAGCGCGGACGCCTCCCCTGGCCAGCGTCACCTCCCCCGGGTTTGTGGACTTTCTGCCTAAGACGTTCGACGCAGAGAACGTAGGCCGAATTGCTGGAATGTTCATCCCCCGTTCGGCTTACACAAAGGCTTTCCAGTCTCCTCGCCGTATCACGAGTCGCTCCGTAGCCTGGAGATGGGGCGGGCCTAGCGTCACGGGGGGACGTGAACAGCGGGGCGAATACTTCCCTCTCCGTTCGCCTGCCCGGCCCGCCCTCCTAACGTTGCTCGGTGGCCTTGATCTCACCGAGCAGCCGGACAACCTTCCGCCGAGCCTCAGGGGTCAGGAAGTCGATGATGTCGGTCCAATCCTGACCGTTCTGGTCCCGGTAGCACACCAGACTCAAGCGCGGGTTGTTCGCCCTAGCGGCGACGCTGCCAGCCGATACGACGACGTTCACCGTGGCGGATGTAGGACTGACGCACGTGCCAAAGGGAGACAGCGTCGCGATGCCTGAGGGTCATCGAATATCGCCGTACGAGCGAGAACCTAGGATTTCCGTGGCAGCTCCTTGAGCGCGTTGACGAGGTCTCGCTCGACCTTCGGCAGCTCAGGCCATTCGTCGATCTCGCGCAGGAGGTTCTGAGCTTCCTCCTTCGTCATCCAGACGCACACCTTGTCCTCGCGCGGCTCTGCCTGCATCCGCCACCTCCGATCGGAGTCCCACCCAAGACCGATTCAGTCACGCGTCGAGAGCGTCGCGAACCCTCAGGCTTAGCGTGTGAGTCAACCTCACGAACGCCACCCTCCGCCGCGCCTCCGGATGCATCGTCGCCATGTCGATGGTGTCGGCCCAGTCCCGAGATAGCCTTCCTACTGCGGCCATGACCTCGTGAGGTTCACGTAGTGCCCCTGCGCGGTGGCCCAAACCAGGACGCATCCGATGCCAGTGATCAGGACGAGCGACGTTGCGATGAGGAAGTCCCAAACGGTCCGGCGCGTGATCAGCACCATGAGCACGCTGGCCGTGAAGACGATGCTCAACCCCACGAGTATCAGGATCGCATCCACCCACACACCGGTCTCGAGCCAGTGAGCTACCTCGATCTTGCCGACGACCACGTCGCCTTCATCCGCGACCTGGGTCGCGAACCACATGACACCGATCCCGATGAGACCAACAAGGAGTCCCAGAGCGCGTCCCGCGTACCTCATGGCAGGAGCCTAGGGCGGTTCAGATGCGCACCGTATTGCGGGCTCGTTGCGAATCGGCCGCTCTTTCTTGGAGACGCTTTCTATCCCTCTCCCATAACTGACATTTCGCTGACCAGCCGCACCCGCCGCCGCTCCTCCTCAGGATGCAACGTCAACAGGTCGATGATGTCGTGGCCTGATCGTCGCCTCGCTCGTCGCGGTGGCGGAGCAGGTCCGAGTCGATCCAATCGCGGTCGGGCTGGTCGCGCCATGAGGACGGGTACGCGGGGCAAGGTCGGCATGTTCAGAGCCGAGACCCCATCGCTGACTCTGTCGGACACCCTGCTTCGCTACCGGGAATACCTGTTACCACTTCGACCCCTGCCCCCTAACGGTCAGGGCGCCGACTGGTCTATCGGGGCGTCGACCGGGGCCGCCGCGATCGAGCCGCGGACGACCGTGCCGCCCCCTCGGCTGCTCTCGACAGCGAAGGTACCGCCGATCGCGTCGAGGCGATCGGCCATCCCCTGAAGGCCCGAACCGCTCGCGGCGGCCGGGTCGAACCCTCGGCCGTCGTCGGCAATCTCGAACGACAAGCGTCCGTCGGCGTGAGCGAGCCGGACGACCGCCGTGGTCGCACCGGCGTACTTCGCCACGTTCTGGAGCGCCTCCAGTGTGCAGAAGTAGACCGCGGCCTCCACCTGTTGGTCGTACCGACCGACGCCGTCGGCCTCGACGGTCGTGGGGACGGCAGCCTTGCGCGCCTGCGCCTCGAGCGCGGCCGACAGACCGCGATCGGCGAGCAGCGGCGGATAGATCCCGCGCGCGAGGTCCCGGAGATCGTCGAGGGCGCTCTGGAGCGCCTGCTGCAGCGACGGCATCGCCGCGCCAACGGGCTCGGCACCCGGCGTGCCTCGTGCGATCCGCTCGAGGAGGCTCAGCTGGACGCCGAGGGCGACGAGCTGCTGCTGAGCCCCGTCGTGCAAGTTGCGCTCGATCTTCCGGCGCTCGGAGTCCTGCGCTTCGATCAGCCTCCGCCGCGACGCACGGAGCTCGTCGATCGTCTGCCGGAGGTCGGCGGTGAGTCCGACATTGCGCAGCACGAGACCGGCCTGCGACGCAACATGCTCGGCGAGCGACGATTCGGTCGCCGACAGCGGCTCGTTCCTCGGCTTGCGGAGCACGATCACGCCGAGCAGCTCGTCGCCCTGCAGGACGGGGAACGTGGCGGTCGAGTCCGGGAACCGCTCGTCGTCGTCAACCGAGTCGGGGACCGCGCTCCCGGCCGGCCAGACTGCGACGGCGCGCAGGCGCGCGCCGACCCGCATCCACACATCGACCGCGTCGGCGCCCGTGCCGCTCGCGAGCAACGTGACCACCCGATCGAGCTGCTCCTCGAGCGGCAGGATGCGCCCCATCGCATCGGCGAACTCCGAGAGGACCTGGTACGGGGTGGCGCGATCGCCGTAGACGAGGCGGTTCGTGACCGTCTGCGCGCGACGCCGGAGCGGCTGGAACAGGATCGCGACGGTCACCGCCGCAGCGATGGTGAGCGTCGGCCCCCACGCGTAGCCCGCCAACGCGCCGAGTCCGGCGACGATCGCAACGTAGATCGCGGTCAGCGCGGCGGCGAGGAGCCCGTACACGACCGCCCGGTTGATGATGATGTCGATCTCGTACAGGCCGTAGCGCAAGATCGCGATCGTGATCGCGACGGGGAACCCAAACAGGGCGAGGACGGCCGAGGTGAGGCCGATCACGGTCGTGACGACCGCGTCGTTGCTCGCGATCGCGAACGCGATCGCGAGCGCGACCTGACACACGACGAAGGCGCCGCCGACCAAGGCGACCCACTTGATCTGCTGCCGGAGGTCCGGCTCGCCGGAGCGGTACCGCACCACCAGCGACGCGGCTGCCACCGCGAAGAGAACGACGGACGCCACCGTCAGGTCACCGATCGTTCCGACCGGATCACGTGGGAAAGACTGGATCCCGAGCGGGTTCGGGAAGGTCAACGACACGCCGCCGGGCGCCGGCAGTTCGACGAGGCGAGGCGTCACGATCCACGCCAGCGTGATGACGATAACCGCCGCGGCGCCGGGAACGGCCACGAGTCGCCACCGCCGCGACGGCAGCGTCCCCGTCGGGAACTGCAGCAGCATGAACGCCATCGCGAAGACGATCGGCACGAAGATCCATTCGGATGCGGCGCCGACGATGGTCGGCGCGGGTAGCCCGACCCCGCCGGAGATAGCCGCGACGGCGTACGCGGACGTCGCGCCGAGCAGCACGATACCGGCCCCGACCCCTGCCAGGATCCAGCCGATCGGGTTAGCCGCGCGACGGACGATCAACGCTCCCAGCGCCACGTAGATCGCCGCCGCCAGCGGCCCAGCGATCAGCGGATATGCGTCCGCGGGATCCAGGAACGGCCACGAGATGATGGTGAGCACCAGGCCAACCAGCGCGATCACGCCGGTCGCCACCGCGAGCACGATCAACCAGCCGCTCGCCCGCCGCTGCTCATGCGCTACCACCGGTGTCTCCAGGGTCTCGGTCGGTGCTGCTCTAGACTCAAGTATTCCCGCTCGCGAGGCCGGCCCGCCCGGATGCGGGCACCAGCCTCCTGGGTGCGGCCAGCACCCTGAAGCTCGGTGACGGACTCGCGATGATGAACCCCGCCCTCGGGTCCGGCTCGGGGCGATCCTGACTCGGCCGACGGCCGGGTGAGCGCAGCACGACCGGGCCCTGGGAGCCCGCGACCTATTTCACGTGCTCATGTCGACCGTGGCGGTTCGTTCACGATCACCAGCGGGTCTTCGCCCGCATCGCTCTCGCCCGGTTCAGCAGGCGTTACGCTGGCTCATCGGATGGCAGAAGACGTCCGAACTCGGCTTCGGGCATCGGCGATCGCCGCCGCGATCGCCGCGGCGGCGATCACGTTGTTGGCGCTCATCGTGGTCTCTGCGAGGTACCCGTTGCCGATCCTCATCGGGGCGCGGCGCGGGCCACTGTTCGCCGCACTGACGCTCTCCGTCGCGTTGGCGACGGCTGCCGTCGCGTCGGACCCATCGTCCCGGCACCCGAGTCTCGAGATGCCGCGAACGGACCGTTACGGGGTCCTCGCATGGTGGATCGGGGCTTTCACGGCGCTCGCACTGTTTTCGTACGCGGCGTGGAAAGGCTGGGAAGTCGTTGCGGTGTTCGCCACGCTCATCGCCCTCGTGAAGGTCCTTCAGGCTTGGAGCTACATCAAGCGGGATCGTTCGGTTCGTGTGTGGTATCCGTTCGCCGCGATCTTGGGTCTGTTCCTCTGCATGGTTGGGATCGGTCAGTTCCTCGCCCGACCGAACCTCCCGCCGCCGATCCAGGCCGCGATGGCCGCGTATGAAGGTGCGCGCGCCACCCAGGCCCCAGCGAGCCGCCCGACTCCGGACGCCTCGGCGGCCGGCCTTACGTTGCGAGCGAGCGGGGATGTGGATCTGGGCGGTCTCCCGGCAACGCTCTTCTCGTACGACGATCGAGAGGGGAGCCGGGTCGATGTCTACGAGGCCGATATCGGCTTCCCAGCTCCGCAGGGGTCGGTCGGCGTCGATGATCCGCCGGGATGGCTCTCGGAGTCGTACCGCCTGTCTCTGCGGACCGGACCGAAGGGGAGCAACTTCCTCGTGGTCAGCTGGTCGACCGATGTTGCCAACCGGATCGCCAACGCCCTGGCCGCTCAGCTCTCGCCTTGATCCAGAGTCGAGCCCAGTTCGGTGGGCTCGGCCGAGGCCCTAGTCCGAGCCCTCCCATCCCGGCTGGGGTGCGCTGTTCTCGGACGGCAAGACCAGGTCAACGGGATGCGAGAGGTCCCGAAAGAGGCACGAGAGTCCGACGGCCTGGCCAAGCCCGAGGCCGGCGGCAGCGCGCGCTTCCGCCGCCATGCGGATCAAGACCTCTGCCCCAGCCAACATCGTGGGGGCCTCAAGGATGTGGATCACCCGCCAGTAGTGGTAACCCCCGGCCTCCCACGTGGCGGTCGTGGCGTCTCTGCCGAAGACTTGATCCAGAGCGGGCCTCACGCGCTGGGACTGCTCTTCACTGAGCTGCACGTCGCTCAGCGTGATGATCACTCCGTAGCTCGGCACTGCTCCATGCTACGGGTGCATGGAAAGGTGGTTACTCCCAGCGCTGCAGTCCGGCTCTCGAGGTCCCACCGCCGATGCGGACGGCGACGGTGGAGCGGTCGCCCCCAAGAAGTCTGACAGCCCCGTCGGATGCCTCTAGTCAATGACAGAGAGGCGAGTAGGGTGTTGAAGGAAGCAGATGACGATCATCGTCGATCGCCCTGAGCGGTCGCACCCCGTTTCAGGATGGGTGGTTCGCCTGGTCGGACCCCGGGTAGGTAGACGGGGATCAGGGGGAGGGAACGGATGAGGCTTGGCGACGATTGTCCGGTGTGCTTGGAGCGCGGTCTCAGGCGACCGGCGTACTACCCGAGCGAATCGCCAACGGTGCAAGGCATGGTGTGCTGGGATCACCGCTACGGCATCGGCGTGGAGTCGGAACGGACCAGGGAGCGACTGAGTCATGCCGCCACCGAGCGGCGGTCGCAGTCGGCGCTCCGTCAGCGGATCCACTTCTCCCGACGCCGTCCCGGGAAGCCCGGCGACGATCGCCGAAGCTGACCGTCGGCCGCGGCTCACCCACGCACCGCGTTGGAGACGTCGCCCTCGCACCGGGTCGGGCCGCGCCCCGACGCCGCGTCACGCCACGTCTGCAGGAACGGCACGACGAAGCTCCCTAAGAGGCCTTCCTGCCCGGTGGTCGGATGGACACCGTCGCTCCCCAGGAGCTCGGGCGGAACCAGCCGGTCCCAGTCGAGGACGGCGCCGTTGGGGATCGAACCCATCATCGTGAAGATCGCGCGGTTCACCTGATCGGTGACGGGCTCCGGCCCGTGCGCGGTGACCCACACCACGAGGTGTGCCCCGCCGACCGCAGCCAGGATCCCCTGGGCATTCGCCGTGAAGCTCTCGGCGTCGACGTCGTTCACGCCGAGCTCCACGACGACCACGTCGGGGGTCGCGAGGAGCGATTCGGCCGGTGTGATCCCGCCCGAGGAGCTGCGGCCGACGACCGCATCCACCGTCACGCTCCAATCCGCAAGACGCGCCACGATGTCGGTCTGGCCGCCGTCCAGGATCGAGTCGCCGAGCATGAACGCGGTCGGAGGGTTCGAGAGTGCACCGTCGGCCGGGAGCGCGAGCCAGCGCTCGATCCGGCCGCCGGCCTCGACGTAGAGCTGCCGGTTGTCTCGCGAGGTCCAGATCCTGCCGATCCCGGCGATCCCCACCGGGAGTGTATCCGTTGGGAGCGAGGATACCGGCACCGCGTACGAGCCGCCGAGGAACCGGCGACGGATGCCGGCGACATCGGCGACGGCCACCGGTGGATCGACGGACGGGTCGCACCGGTAGACGAGGAGGTTCGACGGAGGAACGCAGCTCCCGTCCGCGGCGCGGAGCGTTTCGACCGTGATCGTCGAGGTGGGGTCGAGCTGCACGCGGCACGGGTCGCTGGGGGCCGCCGGTGTGAGCTGGGGTTGCGCCGACGCGGTGGCGCGCGCGGCCGCGAAGTGGTCACAGGCGGTCAACAGCAGCATGGCCGCGATGAAGAGCGCAGGTGAGCGGGGGAACCATCGCATGACCTGCGAAGCATCGTAACGGGGCGTTGGCGAACCCTCGGGTCTCCGGCCGGTGGCGCGGATCGACCGCGACCATGTGCTGGGCGTATGATCCTGTTCCGCCGCCAGGCGGTCACGCTCGACGGAGGCACCGGGGATGATCCGAGCTACGGGCGCAGTACCGATCCATCAGGTGGTTCTTTCGAGTCTCTGCGACCTGCAGGCACGGCTTCGCGGCGACCCGGCGACCTTCGTCCTCGCGCGGGGTCCGGCCCACATCGACGACGGGACGGCTCCTGCTCGGGTCACCGCTCCTTCGTTCTCCGACGATGCCGCCATCGCTGCCGAACGTCGCCTCGCGCAGTTCCAGGCGCGCCTGGTCGAGCTCCATCAGGAGCGCACGAGCGTCGTTGACCTGCAACAGACGATCGATCGACGGCTGCGGGACGCCTGATCCCCGCAACGCTCGGTCGCGCGCGAACCGGATGGTACGTTCGGTTCCGTGGAACCCGATGTCCATCCCGACCTCACCGCGCTGTCGTTCCTGTTGGGGACGTGGCGAGGATCGGGTCGCGGGGAGTACCCGACGATCGATCCCTTTCCTTATGACGAGGAGGTCGTGGTCGAGCACGTCGGCGAGCCCTTCCTGCTCTATCGGGAGTCCAGCTGGAGCGTGGTCGACCGAGAGCCGCTCCACCTCGAGCGCGGGTTCCTCCGACCGGGATCCGAGCGGGGCGAGGTGGAGCTCTGCCTCGCCCATCCGATCGGGCTGACCGAGATCGCTCACGGGAACGTCGATGGTTCGACGCTGGAGCTCTCGACGGATCGCGACGGCGCCGTCGGCCGGACACGGACGGGCCTCGAGGTGACGGCGCTCTCGCGCACGTATCGGCTGGACGGTGACCGCCTCACCTACGAGCTGTTCATGACGACCGAGCGCACGCGGAACACCCTGCATCTGCGCGGCGAGTTGCGGAGGGTGTCGTGAACGCCACGCGTTACCTCGACCGGGTGTGGCTCGTCTGCTCGATCGTCGGGATCACCATCGGGGGGGCGATGTGGATCGCCGGCGCGCACGATGCCGCGAAGGTCGCCTGGGCCGTCACGACCGTCATCGGTGGGATCCCGCTCGTCGTGGACGTGGTCCGTTCGATCGCCCGGCGAGAGCCGAGCGTGGACTTCATCGCGCTCCTCGCGATCATCGTTTCGCTCTGGCTCCACGAGTACCTGGCGGGCGCGGTGATCGCGCTGATGCTATCCACCGGGCAGGCGCTTGAGTCCTACGCGGACCGGCGCGCTCACCGCGAGCTCTCCTCCTTGTTGGAGCGCGCCCCGCAGTTGGTCCACCGCTACGAGGACGGCGAGCTCCGCACCCGCCCGATCGACCAGGTTGTGTTGGGCGACCTGCTCTTCGTCAAGACGGGAGAGGTGGTCCCGGTCGACGGCGTGCTCGAGGGCGACGCGGTCCTCGACGAGTCGGCGCTCACCGGCGAGTCTCGTCCGGTCGAACGGCCACGCGGCGATCTGGTCCGCTCGGGGGCGCTGAACGCGGGAGCCGGCTTCGACCTGCACGCGACGTCCACGGCGGCGGACAGCACGTACGCCGGGATCGTCCGACTGGTGGAGGAGGCCGAGCGTCAGAAGGCGCCCGCCGTTCGCCTGGCCGACCGGTACGCGCTGATCTTCGTGCCGGTCACGCTCGTGATCGCGGGGATCGCGTGGGCGATCAGCGGCGACCCGATCCGGCTGCTGTCCGTGCTCGTGGTCGCGACACCGTGCCCCCTGATCCTCGCCGTCCCGATCGCGGTGGTCGCGGGGATCTCTCGAGCCGCCAAGCGGGGGATCATCGTCAAGGGGGGAGGCGCCCTCGAGACGCTCGCTCGAGGCAAGACCCTGCTGTTCGACAAGACGGGGACGCTGACCTCCGGGATCCCGCAGCTCGCGGACGTCGAGACCTTCGGATCCGTTGGGACCGACGAGCTGCTGCGGCTGGCCGCCTCACTCGACCAGGTCTCACCGCACGTGCTCGCGACCGCGATCGTCCGAGCCGCCCGCGAGCGGGAGCTGGACCTGTCCTTCCCCGAGGACGTGGCGGAGCGGTACGGGGCGGGGATCGCCGGCGTCGTCGACGGCCGGAAGGTTGCGCTGGGGAAGGGTGGATTCGTGACCGGGGGCGGGCCGCTGCCGCGCCGCGGCCGCGAGGTCCGTCGCCGCACGATGATGGACGGATCCTCGTCCGTGTTCGTCGGCGTCGACGGGGAGGTCGCCGGCGCGCTCGTGATCGACGACCCGATCAGACCGGACACGCCGCGCGTGATCCGCGCGCTCCGGCGCTCGGGCATCCAGCGCGTGGTGATGGTCACCGGGGATCATCCGGACGTGGCGGAGTCGGTCGGGGCGGCCCTCGGTGTCGATCGGATCCTGTCCGAACGCGCCCCCGAGGAGAAGGTGGAAGCCGTCACGGCCGAACGCGAGCACGGCATCGTGATCATGGTGGGGGACGGGCTGAACGACGCGCCCGCGCTCGCGGCGGCCGACGTCGGGGTCGCGATGGGAGCCAGGGGCGCGACCGCGTCGTCCGAGGCCGCCGACGTGGTACTCGTCGTCGATCGCTTGGACCGGCTCGTCGAAGCGATCGCGATCGCGCGGCGGTCGCGGGGCATCGCTGTGCAGAGCGTCGTGGTCGGGATGGGACTGGCGTTCGGGTTCATGGGGTTGGCGGCGATCGGGCTCTTCGGCCCGATCGCCGGCGCGTTGATCCAGGAGGGGATCGACGTGATGTCGATCCTCAACTCCCTGCGGGCGATCGGCGGCGGCGGCGAGGAGGGCCCTGCGGGCCCTTCCACCGACGTCGCCGATCGTTTCCGGCAGGAGCACCGCGAGTTCGCACCCGAGCTCCAGCGGCTCCGCTCGGTCGCCGACCGGCTGGACCAGATGTCGGGTCCCGAGGCGATCCGGGAGCTCGAAACCGTGCGGGTGTTCATCGCCGAACGGCTCCCGCGGCACGAAGAGGAAGAAGAGGCCGCCGTCTATCCGATCGTGGCGAGCCTCATGGGCGGCGAGGACCCGATGTCCAGCATGTCCCGCGCGCACATCGAGATCTCACACCTGGGTCGGATCTTCCAGCAGCTGCTCGAGGACCTGCCGCCCGAGGGCCCGTCACCCGACGATCTCCTCGATCTTCGACGGGTGCTCTACGGCTTGCACGCGATCCTCCGCCTGCACTTCGCGCAAGAGGAGGAGGCCTACGCGTGGTTGTCCTCGGGCGAGCCCGTGCCCGTCGGCTGATCGCGCTCGAGCTCCGTCAGGTCCACGTCGCGTGACCGCGGGCTCGGGTCGGCGGCCAACGTGACCCGGAACGAAGCCCCGCCGCCGACCCGCTCCTGCACCCAGGCCCGTCCGTCGTGCAGCTCGGCGAACCGAGAGACCAGCGCGAGCCCGACCCCGGAGCCTGGGCCCGCCCCCGGGCCCTGGCGGAACGTCTCGAAGATCCGCTCGCGATCGCCGGGGGCGACGCCCGGCCCGTCGTCTTCGACGACGAGCATCGCGCCCTCGTCCGTCCGCTCCAGGCGGACCCAGATGCGCGAGTCGCCGGGCGTGTGCTTCACCGTGTTGCCGAGCAGGTTCTCGACGACCCGTTCGACCATCGCCGCATCCGCCTTGACCATGATCGGCGCGACGTCGATGGCCAGGCGCCGCTCCGCGACCAGGTCGGAGTTCGCGACGATCTCCCGGATCAGCGCCCCGACGTCGATCTGTTCGAAATGCGGCTCCGCGAGCCCGCGGTTCAGGCGGTCGAGATCGAGGAAGTCCGAGACGATCCGGTCCAGCTTCCGCGCGTTGGACGCGATGCGCCGAGCCATGTCGCGGTTCTCGTCCTCGGTGATGTCGATGTCGTCGCGCTCCATCGTGACGGCGAGCCCCAGGATGGCCGCGAGGGGCGTGCGGAGGTCGTGGGAGACCGCTTGGAGGAACGTGGTCTTCATCTCGTCCTCGGCGCGCAGGCGCTCGGCTTCCGTTCGTTCGCGTTCCAGGTCGCGCTCGAGGTCCTGCGTCCGCCGCTGTTCGGTGACGTCGACCAGCACGCCCTGCCAGTAGACGGGGTGCCCTTCGTCGTCGAGCACGAGCCGCGCTTGATCCTGGACCCATACCTCGTGTCCGTCGCGCGCGATCAACCGGTAGGTGGCGGCGTGCGGCTCACCACGCGCCGCGTTCCCCTCCATCAGCGCGCGATCGTCCGGGTGCACGAGCTTCGTCCAGAGGTCCTTGTCGGCGTACCACGCCTCCGGCTCGTACCCGAGGATCGTCGCGGTCTGCGGGCTGACGTAGACGGTCGGCCCGTCGTCCACGGGGTCGATGTACGCGATCGCCGGGATCTGCTCGACCAGCGTGCGGTAGCGCGCCTCGGCCTCCGCCAGCTGGCCGGCCGCCTCCTTGAGCAGGGTGATATCGATCATCACGCCCTGCCAGTACGCGGGCTCCCCGTCGTGCCCGCGCATCATCACCGCTTGGTCGCGGAACCAGACCACCCGACCGTCGCGCGATCGCATCCGGTACTCGGCCAGGAACGGCTCACCGGTCAGCTCGGTCCGGCGGTCCTCCTCCGTCACGTACTCGCGGTCGTCCTCGTGGATCGCGTCGAGCCAGACGCTCGGGTCGCGGACCCATTCCTCGGGGCTGATCCCGATGAGCTCCTGCACCCGCGCGTTGATGTAGACGACCTTGAGGCCGTCGCCCGTGACCTCCTCGCGGTACACGATCGCCGGGATCTGCTCGACGAGGGTCCGATATCGGTCCTCGGATTCGCGTGCTCGCTCTTCCGTCTCGCGCTCCGCGGTGATGTCGTACATGATCCCCTGCCAGTACGCGGGGCTCCCGGCCTCGTCCCGGATCAACGTCGCCTCGTCGCGGAACCAGCGGATGTCGCCGACGCGTGTGTACATCCGGTACTCGGCCTCGAAGGGACCACCGGTGCTCTCGATGCGTTCGTACTCCCGGCGGACACGCATCCGGTCGTCCGGGTGGAACTGGCGTGCCCACGCCAAGGGGTCGTCGATCCACTCCTGCGGCGGGAACCCGAGGATCTCCTCCACCTGCGGGCTCACGTAGAGCATCCGTCCGATGCCGTTGTCCTCCCGCGTGACGGACTCGAGGTAGACGATCGCCGGCAGGTCCTCGATCACCCGCCGGAAGCGGCCCTGCATCTCGTCGCGCTCGTGCTCGCGCGCCCGCTGGTCCGTGATCTCGACCATCAGGCCACGGACCAGGGTGGGCGAGCCGCCGGCGTCCTTGACGGCGTGCCCGACGTCCCGGATCCAGACCCACGACCCGTCCTTGGCGAGGAGCCGGTACTCCTCGTCGAACGGTCCTCCCGCGGTCGCGATCCGCACGAGCCGTCCGACCATGCGGTCGTGGTCGTCGGGATGGAGGTGGTCGTTCCAGAAGCCGGGGTCGGCCAGCCACTCGGCGACGTCGTACCCGAGGATCTCCTTCACCCCGTCCGAGACGAACGTGAACGTCATCGAGTCCGTGTCCGCCTCCCAGGCGATCGCGTGGAGGTCGGTCATCAGGCTGTGCACGTGGCGCAGCTCGGAGCCGGAAGGGGTCATCGGAGGATGCGGCATCGTCTCCAGCCGAAGTCTGACAGCGGGCGCGCGCGGGGCGCCACCACCAGAACGGCGTAGTCCGTCAGCCGGCCAGGGAGCCCCCATCCGACCGAGGGTCTGCGCCCGCATCGAACCCACCGGGACGCACCCGGATCAGGTGGGCATGCCCGAGCTCGTCGGAGCGATCGGGGACCACCGCAGCCGGGTACGGTAGCGATCCGAGGGACCGCTGCGCCGGCGCCGGGACGCTCTCTTCGAGGACGATCCGCGCCGGCCAAGCCGGCTCGGGCCGCTCGAGGATCCAGCGCGGCGCCGCGACCGCGTCCGCGGGCGCGGCGCCGCCTAGCAGGTGGAGCAGGGTCTGGGCGTTGATCTGGGGCTGGGCGTATCCGCCCATCGACCCCGCGACCGCGGCGACACCGCGCTCGTCGTGCACGAGCACCGGCATCAAGGTGTGCGCCGGGAGCTTGCCGGGCGCGAAGACGTTCGGGTGACGCGGCTCCAGGGTGAAACAGGCGCCGCGGTTCTGCGCGACGATCCCCGTCGCCGGTTCGCAGATCCCGGACCCGAACCCCCAGAACAGGCTCTGGATCAGGGACACCGCGAACCCCTCGCTGTCTGCGGCCGCGAGGGCGATCGTGTCGCCGCTCGATCGCGATCCGAGCGGCGCCGGCCGTTCCAGCCGGATCTCATCCGCGAGCGAGGCCAGGTGGCCGTCGTCCAGGAGCGTCGAGGGATGGGCGGTCATGTGATCGGGGTCCGCGAGATGCCGGTCGCGATCGCGAGCGGCCGAGGCGAAGACGAGGGCGATCGAGCCCGCCTCGGGACCGTGCGGGTCGGCGTCGAGTCCGAGCCGTTCGAGCAACGCGAGGATCTCGAGCAGCACGAATCCCTGCGAGTTCGGTGGGACGACCGAGACGTGAAGGTCGCGGAACGCCGCGCCGAGCGGCGGCAGGACGAGCGCGCGGTGCGCCGCCAGATCCTGGATCGCGATCGACGAGCCGGCGGCGTTGAGCCCGTCGACGTAGGCCGTGCCGATCGCCCCACCGTACAGAGCTTCGGGACCATCATGCGCGATCGCCGTCAGCGTTGCACCCAGCGCGGCCTGGCGGACCGTCGAGCCGGCCGGCGATGGGATCCCGTCCGCGAAGAAGATCGCGGAGAGCCCGGGGTCGGCGCCGAAGGGTTCATCCGGTGTGGCGAGCTGCTCGGCCAGCGAGCGCGCGACCGGCACGCCGTCGATCGCGAGCTCGATCGCGCGGGAGAACGCGTCGGGCCACGGCAGGACCGCCCCGGTGCCGTGCAACGCGCGCCACCCGGCGGCGGCGCCCGGCACCGTGATCGGTGCGGGGCCGCGGATCGGCATCGCGTGATCGGGGCTCTGGATCGCCGACGGGTCCGCCGCGGCGGGCGACCGTCCGCTCGAGCTGACCGCGAGGGTCTCACCGTCGGGCCGCTGGACGAGGGCGAAGAGGTCACCGCCGACGCCGCACATGTGCGGGTACGCGACCGCAAGGACGGTGGCGGCGCGGAGCGCCGCGTCGACCGCGTTGCCGCCACGCTCGAACGCGTCGGCGCCCGCGCGCGTCGCTTCCTCGTGCGGCGTGGCGATCGCCCAGGTCGGTCCCGAGGCCGATCGCTCCATGTCGCGAGGTTACCCGCGGAGCGTGAGGCCGCGATAACCGTCCACGAAGCCAACCTCGCGAAGCAAGGCCGCCGCCGGATGGTCACCGGCCGCGGTCCCGTCGATCTGCCGGAGCTCGATCCGACGGACCCGGCCGTCCTTCACGAGCTCGGCGAGCGCGTCGGCCCACCGCCCGGGGTCGGCGCCGAACGTGACGAGCGTCTTCGCTCCTCGTTCGAGGAACGCCGTCGGTTCGCCATTCGCGAGCACGACGTAGGCACCGGCGCTCCGGCTCGGCCGGCCGGCGGTCTCGGGCCAAGCGAGCGCCGCCCCGTACGGCTGAGCCGGGTCGGCCGCGGCGAGCGTGACCACCTCGTCGTCGGCCACGCCGCCCTCGCGGAGCGTGCGGAGGCGGTCGACCGCGCCCGGATGGGCGAACTGCGCCGCCCCGAGCCCGGCCACGAAGTACCCGCGCCGGACCGCGCCCGTCTCCTCCATCAGCTTGAGCACCGGGTATACGGCTGCGAACCCCCCCGGCGTCCCCTCGGCGAGGGTCGCCTCGCGCGTCACGACGCCGTGACGGTCCAGGAGCTGGGCCGCGAGCGCATGGGCTCTCTCGGTCGCGCCAGGGACGTCGCGGACGACGTCGGTGACGAGCGACCACCTGCCGGCGCCCGCGGGCGGGCCGGCGCGTCGCAGCGTCCCCGGGCGGGGACGCTGGGCGGATCCGCGGCCCGCCCGCGGGCGCCGCGATCCGGTTCCCCCGATCGACGCCCGGAGGGGCGCGAGGGTGTCGTTCGTGACCTCGCCGGCCCACACCAGATCCCACAGGGCTCGCAGCAGCGTCGCCTCGTTCGCGGTCCCGGCGGCCTCGACGAGGTCGGGCCAGAACGAAGCGCCGCGGTCGGTCAGGCGCTCCCGGATCGCGTCGTGCAGCGGGCCGGCCGGCCGATCCTCCGCCGCCGGGAGGATCGGCGCGAGCAGCCCCGCGCGGTCCCGGTGCAGGAGCGATACGCGGCCGTCGGTGGCGCCGAGCGCTCCGGCTCCGACCCAAACGAGGTCCCCACTCGCGCAGAGCGCGTCGAGATCCGCCGGGCGGAACCCGCGGACGCGCGCGGGCAGGACGTCACTCTCGAGGATGGACGCCGGGATCGCCGCTCCCTGGAGCCTCGCGATCGCCTCGGGCAGGGCGTCGGCGCCGCCGCGCGGGCGGTCCGCTCCCTGCCATGCGGGCAGGAACCGCGCGAGCGCGGCGGCGCCGACCGGTTCGACCTCCCGCCGCAGGGCGGCGAGCGAGCGAGCGCGGATCCGGCGCAACACGTCGACCTCGCACCACTCGGGCTCGATGCCGTCGGGGCGGAACGCGCCGTGCACCACGCGCCCCTCGGTCTGGAGCCGTTCGAGTGCCCCGCGCACGCGGTCCCTTCCCGCTCCGAGCCGCGCCGCGATCTCTCCGGTCGTGAAGGGACCGTGCGTCCGGGCGTAGCGTGCGACGAGGTCCTCGAGTGGCTGTTCGACGGCGGCGGTGAACGCGCCGGGGACGCCCAACGGGAGCGAGACGCCGAGCGCGTCACGGAGCCTCGCCGCGTCTTCGACCGCGGCGTACCGATCGTCGCCCGCCACGCGCACCCGGATCGCGCGACCATCCTCCAGGACGCCCCCGAGCATCGCGTCGGCATCGCCATCGGCGCGGGCCCGGATCTCGTCGTGCCCGAGCGGTCCGAGATCTCGGAGCAGATCGTGGACGCCGTCGGCGTGACGCGCGTGTCTGCCGTCGGCGAGGCGTTGCAGCTCAAGCTCCACCTCGTCGAGCGCTCGAGGATCGAGCAGCTCGCGCAGCTCATCGGTGCCGAGCAGCTCCCGGAGCAGGTCGCGGTCCAGGGACAGCGCGGCCGCGCGCCGCTCCGCGAGCGGAGCGTCGCCCTCGTACATGTAGACCGCGATCCAGCTGAACAGCAGCGATTGGGAGAACGGCGACGCCTTGTCGGTCTCGACCGCGACCAGCCGGGTCGTCCGCGCGCGGAGGTCGGCCATCACCTCGCGGAGAGCCGGCACGTCGAAGAGGTCGCGCACGCATTCCCGCGTGGTCTCGAGCAGCATGGGGAACCCGGGGTACCGGCCCGCTTGCCCAAGGAGATCGGCGCTCCGCTGCCGCTGCTGCCAAAGCGGGGTGCGGCGTCCCGGGAGGCGACGCGGGAGCAGCAACGCCCGGGCCGCGACCTCTCGGAAAACCGTGGCGAACATCGTCGTCCCCGGGAGCACGCCGACCACGGCCTCTTCGATCTGGTCGGGCTCGAACACGAGATCCTCGATCGGGATCCGCTCGACGGCCTCGGGGAGCCGCAGGACGATCCCGTCGTCGGACCACAACACCTGCGCGCCGGACCCGAGACGCTCCTGCATGCGAGCCTCGATCGCGAGCGCCCAGGGCGCGTGCACGCGCGAGCCGAACGGGGACAGGATGCAGACACGCCAGTCGCCCAGCTCGTCGCGGAAGCGTTCGACGACGATCGTCCGATCGTCCGGGACCGCGCCCCCGGTGGCCTCGGACTGTTCGTCGATGTAGGCGACGAGGTTCCGCGCGGCTCGCTCGTCGAGCCCGATGTCGTCGCGGAGCCGGCGCATCACGTCGTCGCGCCGCGTGGAGCGGAGCTCGCGTGTGAATCGCCCGATCGCCCGGCCGAGCTCGATCGGTCTACCCGGACCGGGCGCCTTCCAGAAGGGGAGCTTCCCGTGCTCGCCCGGCGCGGGAACCACGACCACGCGGTCGCGCGTGATGTCCTCGATCCGCCAGGCGCTCGCGCCGAGCAGGATGACCTCGCCGCGCCGGGATTCGTACACGCACTCTTCGTCCAACTCGCCGACGCGCGTGCCGTCGGGCATGAAGACCCCGAACAGCCCTCGGTCGGGGATCGTGCCGCCCGAGACGATCGCCAGGCGCCCGGCTCCCTCGCGTGCGCGGATCACGTTCGTCGCTCGATCCCAGACGATGCGCGGCCTCAGCTCCGCGAAGGCGTCGGACGGGTAGCGGCCCGCCAGCATGTCGAGCACCGCGAGGAACAGGTCCTCGGAGAGCTCGGCG
>DATAEV010000194.1:0-6092 GCA_036257875.1 Actinomycetota bacterium
CACCGCGAAGGCCTCGCCCGTCACCTCGAGCACCAGGCCGCCGAGCGCGACGAACAGGAACCAGTCGCCACCGAGCGAGATCACCGATGCGAGGAACAGGCGCCGGAAGTCGCGGTTCCGCCGCAACAAGGAGGCGGCGGCTCGGGCACCTGTCGCGCGCTCCCGGTCAGCCCGTTCCGCCATGGCCTGCAAGACTACCGGGCGTTCCTGAGTCGGAGGGAGACGGCCATGCTCGAGCCCATCACCTGGTTCCGGCAAGCAGCGCTCCGGTGGCGAGATGCCGAGCGAACGATCTACATCGACCCCTGGGGAACGCCGGCCGATGCCTCCCCGGCGGACATGATCTTGATCACGCACGCGCATCACGATCACTTCCAACCCGAGGAGATCGAGCGGCTCTCGACCGCGTCCACCAAGCTCGTCGCGCCGCATGACGTTGCGAGGGAGCTGACCGGCGACGTCACGCCGGTCGCTCCGGGTGAGTCGTACGAGGTGGGCGGCCTCCGGTTCACGACGGTGCCCGCCTACAACGTGGTGGAGCACCGGCTCCAGTCGCACCCAAAGGAGAACCGGTGGGTCGGCTACATCGTCGAACTGGCGGGTGGGACCTACTACCACGCCGGCGACACGGACCACGCGCCGGAGCTCGATGCCGTCAAGGCCGACGTCACGTTCCTCCCGATCGGCGACGGCCCCTTCACGATGGGTGTGGAGGAGGCTGCCGGGCTGGCGAAGGTGATCCGGCCGCAGATCGCGGTGCCGATGCACTACGGCTTCGTGGTGGGCTCGCGGCGCGACGGCGATCGGTTCCGCGACCTCGCCGCGCCCGTTCGCGTCGAGCTGTTGACGCCGGAGAACCCGTTCGAGCGTTGACGGGAACGCTACCGGTCAGGCCTCGGTCAGCAGCCCACGGCGGCGACGGATCCTTCGGTCGAGCTGCCCGAACAGCAGGTAGTCGACCGCGACCCCGATCACGACGATGACCGCGAGCGCGGCGAACAGGGTCGGGACGCTCGCACCTCGGCGCGGATCGAGCAGGTGCCCGAGCCCGGCGTGGGCCGCGGCGACGATCAATTCCCCGGCCATCAACGCCTTCCAGGCGAACCCCCATGCCTGCTGGAGCCCCGCCATCATGCCGGGCAGTGCCGCCGGCACGATGATCTTGCGGTAGAGCGACCATCCACGTGCCCCCAGGGTCCGGCCGGCGCGTTCATAGAGCGGCGGCACCTGACGGATCGCCTGCAGCGTGGCGAGCGTCATCGACGGGAACGATCCGACGATCGCGACGAACACGACCGCCCGCTCGGTCGCGCCGAACCAGATCACCGCCAGTGGCACCCAGGCGACGAACGGCGTGATCTGCAACGCGACCACGATCGGTCTGATCGCTCGCCGCGCGAACCCGTTGAGCGCGAGCGCCAGCCCGAGTGCGGTCCCGAAGACCACGGCGACGACGAAGGAGAAGGCGAGTCGGATGAGGGTCTTGATCGCCGCGTCGGTCAACGTGCCGTCACGGATCCCATCGAGGAACGCGGACCAGACCACCGATGGTGAGGGGATCGCCGTGGAGTCCGTGAGCGCCGCGACGATCGCCCAGACCGCGATCACCCCAACGACGCCGGCGAGCGGGGGCCCGAGCTCCTCAGCGAGCCATCTCGCGCGCGACACTCGCGTCCACCTCCTGCATCAAGAGGGTGTGGATCTCAGAAACGACCCTCGAGATCAATACGTCGTCGAGATCTCGCGGGCGCGGGGCGTGGATCCGGAACTCCTCCAACAGCCGGCCGGGCGCCGCCGACATCACCAACACGCGATCGGCCAAGAGCGTCGCCTCCCGCACGTTGTGGGTGACGAACAGGAAGGTCTTCCGGTCGTCCGATTCGACCCAGAAGCGCTGCACCTCTCGCTGCAGCAGCTCGCGAGCCTGCGCGTCGAGCGCGCCGAACGGCTCATCGCCCAACAAGACGTCGGGATCCGCGGCGAGCGCGCGGGCGAGGGCGAGGCGCTGTCGCATGCCGGCGGAGAGCTCATGAGGCTGCGCGTCGGCCCAGCGCTCCAGGTGGACGTTCGCGAGCCATCGCTGTGCGATGTCGCGTCGAGCGGCTGCCGGCACGCCGATGAGCTCGAGTCCGAGCTCGACGTTCCCCAGCACCGAGAGCCACGGAAACAGGGCCGGCTCTTGGAAGAGCACCGCCCGATCGGGTCCCGGGCCGGTGATCGGCCGGCCGTCGAGGAGGGCCTCCCCGCTGCTCGGCGTGACCAGCCCGGCGAGGACGTTCAGCAGCGAGGTCTTCCCGCACCCGCTCGGGCCGAGCAGGCAGACGAACTCGCCCTGTGCGACCTCGAAGGTCAGGCGGTCGGTGGCGGTGATGGTTTCGCCCGACGCCGTCCGGCGGGTGACGACGACATCCCGGAGAGCGAACTTCGGTTCCGCGGGAGCGGACGGAGGGTCGGCAAGGGTGCGCAGCGTGTCGGCCATCAGCGCAGACGGAACTTCTCCGCCATCTCGACCTGCACGACCTTGCCGTCCTGCACGACCAGCACGACCGTGCCGAACTGGATCTTGCGGAGGATCTCCGCGACCTTCGCCAGGACGAGCTTCTCCTCCTCCGTGAGGGCGAGCTCGGAGAGCTGCTCGTCGGCCGCCGACTTCGATGCGTCGACCATCAAGCGGATGCTACGCGGTCGAGGTCGGGGGAGAAGCGATCCCTCCACGATGGATCCTCCTGACGACGGAAGAGGCCGCGGGCGCGCGAAGCGCGCCCGCGGCCTCCAGTTCTCTGGTCAGCTGCGGACACGAAGCTACCACCCGATGACGCCTTTCATTGACACCGGCTGCCTTCACGCGGCATCCTTAACGGCGTCGCGGACGGGCGACCGGACATCCGGAGCCTTCGCGTCAGTGGATAGCGGCTGAGAGCCGCAGAACCCCCATCCACATCCTCGTTCGGTTGACCGGACCACCGGAGGCCGAGGCCCAGTACCGAGTGGGCATCTCGATGCCTGCCGAACCGGAAGGAGTGCTCCATGCCTCGGTGGTTCAAGCGTCGCATCCTCGCGGCGCCGCTCGTCCTCTCGCTCGTCGGACTCGCCGCGTGCTCCAGTTCGAGCGCGTCTGGCGCGGCCGGATGCAGTTCGGCGTCTCCGGCGGCCTCTCCCGTGGTCACGCTTGCGGCGTACAGCAACCCGTACACCGCGTACGGCAAGTTGATCTCCACGTGGCAGTCCGAGTGGAAGGACGCCCACGACGGCCAGCTCGTGCAGTTCCTGACGTCGTTCGGCGGCAGCACGACGCAAGCGCAGAGCATCATCAACGGGCTGCAGGCGGACATCTACGCTTCGTCCACGGCACCTGACGTGCAGCTCGTTCAGGACGCGGGCCTCATCACCAATGACTGGGAGAACGCCGAGGACGGCTCGACCGTGCAGTCCGGGTCGGTGGTCTTCGCGGTTCGTCCCGGGAACCCGAAGCACATCGAGAACTGGAACGACCTGACGCAGCCCGGCCTCCAGATCCTCACGCCCGACCCCGCACAGTCGGGCGGCGCGCGGTGGAACATCGTCGCGGCGTACGGAGCGGCGATGCGCGGTCAGGTTCCTGGGTATGCGAAGAACAACCCCGCTGACGCGCAGCGTCTGCTCGAGGGCATCTTCAAGAACGTCACGGTGATGGACAAGAGCGCCAACGACTCGCTCAAGAACTTCGAGGCCGGCAACGGCGATGTCGCGATCACGTACGACTACCAGGTCGCAACCTCGCAGGCCGCGGGTGGCGAGGAAGAGCTCGTTGAGCCTCCCTCCACCGTCCAGATCAGGACCCCCACCGTCGTCGTCGACAAGAACGCCGAGGCGCATTGCGTCGAGGACATCGCCAACGAGTTCGTGAAGTACCTCCACTCGAAGGAAGCGCAGGACATCTTCGCGAGCACGGCGTACACGCGGCCGATCGACACGGCGCAGGCCGCCAAGGCGACCGACACGCTGCCGGCGGTGAAGGACCTGTTCACGACCGATGACATCGGCGGATGGGACGCGTTGGTGAACGACACCGTCTTCGGTCCCAACGGTGCGTTCACGCTCGCCTTCCAGTCCGCTCAGGGTTAGGAGCGTTTTGGCCGACGTCGTCGCGATCGAGCAGGCCGCGAAGCGGCCGGAGGGCCGCGCCCGACCTCCGTCGGGCGCTGCCCTCCGCCGCTGGTCCCTGCGGGGGGCCACCTTCGTCTACCTCGGACTCTTCATCCTCTTGCCGGTCGTGGCGATCCTCCAGCACGGGTTCGGTGACGGGCTGACGAACCTCAAGGCTGCGCTCGATACGTTCGGCGCGAAGGCCGCGATCCGGCTCACCCTTGAGATGGCGGCTCTGACGGCCATCATCAACGGGATCTTCGGGACGTTGCTCGCGTACGTGTTGGTGCGGATCCGGTTCCCGGGCCGTGACCTCCTGTCGACCGTCGTCGATCTGCCGTTCGCCGTTCCGACGCTCGTCGCCGGTGTGATGCTCGTGGCGCTCTACGGGCCGAGCTCGACCGTCGGGGGGTGGTTCGAGGCCCGTGGGATCCACATCATCTTCGCGCCCCTCGGCATCCTGCTCGCGCTCCTGTTCGTCACGCTGCCGCTCGTCGTGCGAAGCGTGCAGCCCGTGCTGCTCGAGCTCGATCCGGCAGAGGAGGAGGCTGCCCGCGTCCTCGGCGCGGGGCGGTGGACGACGTTCCGCCGGGTGATGTTCCCCGCGCTTCGCCCGGCGATCGCCGCGGGCTGCCTCTTGGCGTTCGCGAGGAGCCTCGGTGAGTTCGGCGCGATCGTGATCGTCTCCGGCAACCGCGTGAACGACACGCTGACCGCGCCCGTGTTCATCTCGCAGCTCCTCCAGCCGGGGCACTATGGATCCACGGGCGGCCCCGACCCTGCCGCCGCCGTTTCCGCGGTCCTGTTCGGGCTGGCCTTCGTCCTCGTGCTGGTCACCGAGAAGCTCGTCTCCCTCGGCAAGGAGCGGTCGTGATGAGCGCGCCACCGAGCGAACGCGTGAAGCCATCCCCGGCCGGTGAGGAGGATCTCACGAGGCTCCGCAACGCGGATGCCCGGCGAGGCAGGCTCGTTCGGGGTGTGATGCTGGCCGTCGCGCTGATCTACGTGTCGGTCTTGCTGCTGGCCCCGCTCGCGGGCATCTTCATCTACGCGCTCCGGTCCGGTCTCGGGACGATCGGTCGGACCTTCAGCGAACCCGACGTCCGCCATGCGTTCCTGCTCACCTTCGTGATCATGGCGATCACCGTGGTCGTGACGACCTTCTTCGGGGTGATCGTCGCGCTGGTCCTGGCCCGCGACCGCTTCCCGGGGAAGCGGTTGGTGTCGGCGCTCGTCGACCTCCCGCTCGCCGTGTCGCCGGTGGTCGTCGGTCTGATGGCGGTGCTGCTGTTCGGCCGTGGGGGGTGGTTCGAGCCCTTCTTCGCCTCTCGCGGGATCCAGATCATGTTCGCGCTGCCCGCGATGATCCTGGTCACGATCTTCATCTCGATCCCGTTCGTGATCAGGGAGGTCGTTCCGGTGCTCCAAGAGCTCGGCATGGAGGAGGAACAGGCGGCGTGGACGCTCGGCGCGTCGCGGGTGCAAACGTTCTTCCGCGTGACCCTCCGGAACATCCGCTGGGGGCTGCTGTACGGGATCGCGCTGTCGGCGGCCCGAGCGATCGGCGAGGTCGGAGCCGTCCTGATCGTGAGCGGAACGCTCACAGGCAAGACCGAGACGGCTACCCTGTACATCCTGCGAGCGTTCGATCAATACCAGGACCAGCAGGGGTACATCGTCGCGTTGACACTCGCGACGTTCTCGATCGTGTTGCTGATCGGGATCGAGACGTTCAAACGGAGAAGGACGGCCGAGGCGGACTGATGGCAGGAAGCATCGAGATCGAGGGGTTGACGAAGTCGTTCGGCGGGTTCCGCGCCGTCGATGACGTGAGCTTCGTGGCCGAAGACGGCAAGATCACCGCGCTGCTGGGACCGAGTGGGTCGGGCAAGAGCACGGCGCTCCGGATGATCGCCGGTCTCGAACGCCCGGATTCGGGCCGGATCACGATCGCCGGCGAGGACCAG
>DATAEV010000093.1:0-9692 GCA_036257875.1 Actinomycetota bacterium
GGCGGTGTCAGGTGATCTCGATCATCTTCTCGCGCACGGCATAGACCACCGCTTCCATGCGCGAATGCAGATGCAGCTTCTCGAGGATGTTGCGGATGTGGTTCTTGACCGTGTTCTCCGAGATGTAGAGCTTCTTCGCGATGTCCCGGTTGTTCAGGCCCTGGGCGACGAGCTTGAGAACCTCCATCTCGCGCTCGGTCAACCGCGGCGCGGGCATCTGCGGTCGCTCCTCGGTCGCCTTCGAGATCGCTGCGAATTCGGTGAGGAGCTTCGACGCCATCGACGGCGAGATCCGCGATTGTCCGGCCCAGACGCTCCTGATCGCGTCGGAGACCTCCTCGATCGGGATCTCCTTGAGCAGATAGCCGCTGGCTCCCGCCTTGATCGCGTCGTAGAGATCGGCCTCCTCGTCGCTGATCGTCAGCATCAGGATCTTGACGTGCGGGAGCAGCTCCTTGATCTGGGCCGTCGCCTCGATCCCCGAACGCTTGGGCATCCGGACGTCCATCAGGACGACGTCGGGCATCGTCTCCTGCGCCTTCTCGATCGCTTCCAGTCCGTCGGACGCCTCACCGACGAGCTCGAGGTCGGGTTCATTGCCGAGGACCATCTCGAGACCTCTGCGGAACAATGCGTGGTCATCGACCACCATCACCCGCAGCCGTTCGTCAGCGCCGCGATCCTTGGACACGCTTACTCCTCCTGCTCAGCCGACGGTTCGGCTTCGGGGTGGGTCAGCGCGGATTCTAGACCACGCTTGTGCTTCCACAGACGCTTCTTGCCGTGATGGTCACGGAGCTGTCGCTCCAGCTTGTCCTTGACCCGGTCGATCGCCGTCGGAACGTCTTCCGCTTCGGCCTCGGCCCGGAAGGTCTTCCGCGGGATCCGGAGGGCCGCCTCGACCCGCTTCAGCCCGTCGAGCCGCGGATGGTGCTCGTTGATGAGCTCGACCTCGATCCGCATCGTGCGCGGCTCGAGGCGCTCCAGCGGAGCCAGCTTCCGCTCGGCCGTCATGCGGATGTCCTCGGTGACCCGCACGCCGCGGCCGGTGAAGCTCAGATCCATCCGCTCGGCACCCCTCGTCCGTCGGGTGGGCTCACGTCCGGCTGACCTGGTCTTTGTCCCCACACTCGCCTGCCGGGGCTTCGCCCGATCGCCCGGACGTCCTCGGCGATCGAACTCCCGTCCTCTCTCGGTCTCCCGAGGCAGGTCTTACCTCTAAACCGCGCCATGCTCAGCGACCAATGGTCGCCTTACGTGGGTCGTTTCGCCCGCGGCTGGCATCGACTACCGGGGAGGTTCCCCGGGCAACCACAGACCCGGACGTGGGCCCATCGCAGGATAGGCACGACCCCCGGGAACGCGCAACGTCGGGACGGGATCGTGGAACGAGCGGGCCGCGGTCACGAGGTGGATCCGCCGGGCGCCGGCCGTGGCGAGAGCTTGAGCGCACGCGGCGGCCGTGGCCCCGGTCGTGAGGACGTCATCCACGAGCAGGATCCGCTCCGGCGCCGCGCGCGTCGCATCGAAGCTCCCCCGCATCGCCGCCCGGCGCTCGGCGCCGCCCCGGCGGGCTTGGGGACCGGTCGATCGCGCGCGGCGGAGCAACCGCACGACCGGGATGCCCGTTCGCCGCCCGAGCCCCGCGGCAAGCGCCCGGGCTTGGTCGTACCCGCGCTCGGCGAGCCGACGACGCGCAAGAGGCACCCACGTGATGACATCGACGGGTGGCAGATCGTCACACGCCATGATCGCCGCGGAGAGGGCCCCGGCCACGTCCCGCCATCCCGAGAACTTGAGGCGGTGTACGGCGCGTCGCGCCGGACCTTCGAAGAGGAACGGCGCGCGAGCGGACGTCACCGGGTCCGGAGGGCAGTCACGGCAGGAAGGAACCGGTACGCGGGACGGGCGGCCGCATCGGTCGCACCAGGGACGCCCGAGCGCCACGAGCGCCGCACTGCAACCGGAACAGAACGGCCACGGCCCGTTCCCGCATCCGGCGCACCGGCGTGGGAACACGACGTCGAGCGCCCGCGCGAGCACGCGGCGACCGTAACGGGCACCGCCGACATCGCTAGGGCAGGGCGACCTCGACCCGTTCCGTTCCCTTGATCTCGATCGTCAGGTGGTGTTGCGATCGGAGCGCGGGGTACCCAACGACGTGACCATGACCTGACGCCTCATCGAACTCGATCTCGAGCACAGGGTGGGAGGCGCCATCCATCTGGAGCTTGAGCGCGGGAACCGCATCTGCGGCGAACGAGACCCGCAGGCTGTCTCCGACGCATTCGAGCGTCTCCAATGCGACGCCTCCGGCCTTCTTCCCGATCGTGGTGGTTCCCCGACGAACGGCCGAGCGCGGCCACGGGATCGCGAACGGACGGCCCGGGTGCAGGACGATCGGGATCCCGTCGACGATCAACGCGCACTCGAGGCGGTACCACCCGGCCGCGAGATCCATCGTGGAGACTTCGAACGGGACGAAGGTGTCGAGCGTCGGCGCGACCTCCAACACCATCGCCTCGAGACCGATCACCCTGCCGCCCCGCCCGGAGCACTCCGTCGCGCGCGCCGACTCGATCCTTACCTGATGGGGGAGCCCGTCGGCCCCGCGGAGCAGGAACGCACCCTTCACCGAGACCGGGAACCGCTCGTACGCGGCTCGGACGGAGACGGCCTCGCGCTCCACGCCGCGCTAGGTCCCCTGCTGCCAGGAGTGGAGGTACTCGTCTTGCTCGGCCGTGAGCTGGTCGATCTCCACGTTCATCGCCCGGAGCTTGAGGCGCGCGACCTCGCGATCGATCTCGACCGGGACCGGGTAGACCTTCTTCTCGAGCGTCGCGTGGTTCTTCACCATCCATTCGACCGCCAGCGCCTGGTTCGCGAACGACATGTCCATCACGGCGGCCGGATGACCCTCGGCGGCGGCGAGGTTCACGAGCCTGCCCTCGCCGAGGAGGTTGATCCGGCGGCCGTCGGCGAGTGTGTACTCATCGACGAACTCGCGGAGGCGGCGAACGCCCCCCGTCGCCAGCTCGCGGAGCGCGCCCTTGTCGATCTCGACGTCGAAGTGTCCGCTGTTGGCGAGGATCGCGCCGTCCTTCATCAACTCGAAGTGCTCCCGCCGGATCACACCCGTGTCGCCGGTCACGGTGACGAACAGGTCGCCGACCCGTGCGGCGTCGCGGATCGGCATGACCCGATACCCCTCCATCACGGCCTCGAGCGCCGACGTGGGGTCGACCTCGGTCACGATCACGTGCGCTCCCATCCCCCGAGCACGGGCGGCGACACCGCGGCCGCACATCCCGTACCCGGCAACCACGAACGTCTTGCCGGCGATCAGGCGGTTGGTCGAGCGCATGATCGCGTCCATCGTCGACTGTCCCGTCCCGAACCGGTTGTCGAACAGATGCTTCGTGTCGGCGTCGTTGACCGACACGATCGGGTACGCGAGCGCGCCGTCTGCGGCCATCGCGCGGAGGCGGATCACCCCGGTGGTGGTTTCCTCGGTGCCCCCGAGCACCTCCGGCAGCTGATCGGCGCGCTGCGTGTGGAGGACGCTCACCAGATCCGCGCCGTCGTCCATCGTGATCATCGGCCGGAGGTCGAGCACGGCGTTGATGTGCTTGTAGTACGTGTCGTTGTCCTCGCCCTTGATCGCGAAGGTCTCCACGCCGCTCTGCTCGGTCAGGGCAGCCGCGACGTCATCCTGGGTGGACAGCGGGTTGGACGCCGCCAGCAGCACCTCGCCTCCCCCGGCCGCCAGCGTTTCCATCAGGTTGGCCGTCTCCGTCGTCACGTGCAGGCACGCCGCGATCGTGATGCCGTTCAGCGGCCGCTCCTTGTCGAAGCGCTCACGGATCTGACGCAGGACCGGCATCTCACCGGCCGCCCAGTCGATCCGCTCCCTCCCGCCGGGCGCGAGCGCGGCGTCTCTGATGTCTGCCATGTCAGGTTCCTGCTTTCGGTCCGGGGAGGCGGGGCAACAGATCCACGAGGAGCCTCCCGACGGTCAGCGCGGTCTCGTTCGAGACGCGAACGACCTCCTCATGGGTGACGTGTTCGCCGAAGGCGTTCGTCAGACTACAGATGCCGAGCACCCGCATCCCGCGCGCCAGGGCGGGGAGGGCCTCCGGCACCATCGACATCCCCACCACGGTCGCGCCCAGACGCTGGAGCATCGCGACTTCGGTCGGCGTCTCGTAGGCGGGACCGCTCATGGCGGCGTAGACGCCATGAGCGGCTCGGATCCCCAGGGCGTCCGCGCGCTCGACCGCGAGATCGGCGATCTCGCGGTCGTAGACCTCCTGGGTGTTGACGAACGCCGGCGTCCCGTCCGGATACCGCCACGAACGGAGTGGCGCCGCGCCCATCAGGTTCAGATGGTCGCGCAGGATCACGACGGTCCCCGCCTCGACGCCGGGCTCGAGCCCGCCGACCGCGGCCGTCAGCACCATGGTCTCGGCGCCGAGCTCGTGGGCGACCCGTGGCAACAACGCCGGGACGTCCATGCCGTGACCCTCGTAGTAGTGGACGCGGCCGCTGAAGGCAGCCACCCCGACCCCGGCCAGGCGGCCGAGGCTGAGCGTCCCCGCATGCCCCGGAACCCCGGGCGGTGGGAACCCTGGGAGGTCGGTGAACGCGAACGAGACCTCGACTTCCAGATCTGTTCCGATCGCCGGGCCGAGGCCGGAGCCGAGGACGATCCCGACAGAAGGGACCAGGTCGGTCCGCGCTCGAACGATCTCGGCGCACCGGGCGGGAAGGTCGTCGCCAGGGCTCGGGAGCCCGGACGTCACGTCACCCTCGCGAGCGCCGCCTTCAGCCGGTCGATCACCGCGACCGGCGTAGGATCCACCCCGCGACGCAGCGCGACGTAGCAGCTCGCGAAGTCCCCGACCACGACGAGCCCGAACAGCGTGGCGAGGGCCGAGCGCGTGCCGACCCGCACCTCGTCGTACGTGGCTCCTGCATCACGTGCGATGTCCGCGGACAACGGGAACCGTGGCGAGAGATCCTCGGGCTCCGCGTCATGGCGCAGCCCGATGACGGCGCACCACTCGCCGTACGGTCTCGTCCAGCCGACGACCTCGTTGTGGTCCAGCTCGCTCATCGCGGAGGAGAAGGCCGGAACCTTGCCGTTCTCGTTCATCTGCGTCTTCCAACGCATCGCGGCGATCGACGCGATGCCCTCGATCCCCCAGATCACCGGGATCCGATCGCCGATCGTCTCTGCCAAGGCTTTCGCCGGGTTCCGCTCCGTGGGAGCCTCCGGTCCCAGCTCCGCGACAGCGCGTTCCAGCTCTGCGACGACCTCGTCGACCGCTTCCGTGAGCGACGGCAGGAGGCCTCCGGTCTCCAGCGCGCCGAGCATCGCGAAGGTGAGGTGTCCGACGGCGGCGCGCGGCTGGAAGCCGCCCGGCACATGGACGGCGGCCCAGCCGCGCGCCGCGCACTCCTCGCTGAGGGTCCCGCCGCCCGTGATCGCCAGGATCCGACACCCGCGAGCCGCCGCCTCGTGGAACGCGGCGAGCGTCTCCGCCGTGTTCCCGGAGTACGACGACACCACGACGAGCGTGCTCGGCCCGGCGAACGCCGGCAGGACCGGGGAGCGGTTGACGTCGACCGGGATGCCGAGCCGTTCTCGGAACGCCTGCTTCAACACGTCCCCCGCGACCGCGGAGCCTCCCATCCCGCAGCACACCACGGAGGTGAGGCCTGCCAGATCCGGCAGGCCGGACGTCGCCCGCCCGTTCGCGTACGCCTCGGCCACGTGGCGCGGCAAGGCCGCCACGGCGCCGAGCATGTCGGACGGGTCGGCGGCGCGCACCGCGCCCCCGTCGTCGAGATCGATCACCGTTTCCCCGCCGCCGGCTTGTCCGCCTCATCGATCAGCATCACCGGGATGTCGTCGCGCACGGGGTAGCGGTAGCCGCAGGTCCGGCACACGATCACCTGTTCGTCCTCGTGGTAGTCGACCTCGCCACGATCGTTCGGACAGACGAGGATCCGGAGCAGTTCGGGGTCGAGCGTCACGCTGCCTCCTCCTTCGGAGCTAGCTCCTGATCAGGTCAAGCATCATCGCGGTCTTGCGAGCGAGCAACTCGGCCGTCGTCGCCTCGACGTTCAGCCGGAGCAAGGGCTCCGTGTTCGAGGGGCGGACGTTGAACCACCAATCGGGATACTCGACCGTGAGCCCGTCGAGCCGATCCTGCCGGCCATCCGCCAGCGCCGCCGCGATCTGTTCGACCTTCGCTTTCGGGTCATCGACCCGGGAGTTGATCTCTCCGGAGTCGAAATACTTGCGGAACGGCGCGAGGACGTCGGACAGTGGCGCCCCCGCCGACGAGAGCTCGCCCATGGCGACCACGGCGGCGATCAGGCCCGAATCGGCGCGGTAGTTGTTGCGGAAGTAGTAGTGGCCGGAGTGTTCGCCACCGAAGATCGCCCCCGTCTCGGCCATGACCTGCTTGATGAACGAATGACCGACCCGCGTACGGATCGGCACACCGCCCTCGGCGCGGATCGACTCGGGAACGATCCACGAGCAGATCAGGTTGTGCACGATCTTCGCACCCGGCTCCTGGCGGAGCATCGCGCGCGCGACGAGCGCGGTGAGCAGCGAGCCGGAGACGTCCTCCGCCTTCTCGTCGACCAAGAACACGCGATCCGCGTCGCCGTCGAAGGCGAGGCCCACGTCCGCGTGATGCTCGAGCACCGCGGCCTTGAGATCCTTCTGGTTCTCCGGATCGAGCGGATCGGCCGGATGGTTCGGGAAGGTGCCATCGAGCTCTGCATAGAGGTGGTGGAGCGTCACGGGCAATCGGGCCATCACCGCAGGGACGACGAGTCCACCCATCCCGTTGGCCGTGTCCACCGCGACCGTCATCGGTCGCATGGCGGCGACGTCCACGAACGAGAGCACGTGCTCGGTGTAGGGCGCGAGCAGATCGCGCTGCGAAACGGACCCTTTCGTCGCGGCCGGGGGGACGTCGCCCCGTTCGACGATCGCCCGGATCTCTCGGAGTCCGGAGTCCTCGCCGACCGGTCGCGCGCCGGGCATGCAGAACTTCAGCCCGTTGTAGTTCTTCGGATTGTGGCTCGCGGTGAGCATCACGGCGGGGAGATCGAGCGAACCGCTCGCGAAGTACACGAGGTCGGTCGAGGCGAGACCGAGATCGACGACGTTCACGCCCACCGACGTCGCCCCTTCCGTGATGGCCGCGGCGAGCTCGGGCGACGATATCCGGCTATCGCGGCCCAGCAGGACGGCCGGGAGGTTGGTCCATACGGCGAAGGCTGCTCCGATCCGCCGAGCGATGCTCGCATCGAGCTCGTCGGGGACCACCCCGCGCACGTCGTACGCCTTGAAGATGCGGTCCAGGTCGGGATCGGTCACGGAGCGGCATCCTATCGAAGCCGGCGGACCGGCCGTGCGGATGCCTCAGCGGATCACTTCTTCACGACGAGATCGATGACCGAGGTCAGCGGGACGAGCTCCCCCTCCTGGAACCACCACTTCGCCTCGCAGAGGTGGCAGGTGGTGAACCTGAGGTCGCGGTCGCCAACGGTCATCGAGATCGCGATGAGATCGCCTTGTCGGCAGGTGGGGCAGGTGCCGTTGCTGTCGGACATAGATGGAGTTTCGGCGCCGCACGTCGTTGAGGCCATAGCACGCCCCCGTCATCTCTCGTCTGGGCCGCTACCCGGCCAGATGGTCCCCGGCCCCCGTCGACGGGACCCTGGTCGGGGGACGGATCGGCCGCCGTCTGCCCGAGGCCCATCGGGCCGGAGGCCGCAGGGAACGCGGGGCGGTTCTCGGTTCAGACCGCGATGGTGGTCGTCCGACGATCTTGGACGATCCAGCCGACCGGTGGGGTCATGCGCGAAACATGCTCGGGACACAGATCGAGGAGGTTCGGGTCGCGCTCGTCGAAGAGGTCCTGGACGACGACCGTCCGCTCCGTGTAGGCGAGGGAGACGGTCGCGACCGGCTCGTGGGAGCACCGCATCTTCGCGCAGACCCGCATCGCGGGCAGCCTAGATCACACACGTGTGATTTCAAGCACTCCCGGCGATGTCCCCGAGGGTCACGAGTCTTTGCCCGGTGGGGTGTCCCAATAGCCCGCGCTCGCCGGGCGATAGCCCACCACCAGCACGTGGGTCCCGACCGGCACCAACGGATAGAGCTCGGTGACCTCGTCGTTCTGCATCCGGATACAGCCGTGGGAGGCGTAGCGTCCGATCGATGCCGGGTCGCTCGTGCCGTGGATGCGGATCAGGCCCGGGGCCGTGATGTACAGCGCCCGCGGCCCCATGGGGTTGCCGGGTCCGGGCCCGACCACGAGCGGCTCGCCCGCACCCCAACCGTCCGGCGCCGGGTTGTGCCAGGTGGGGTCGACCTGTTTTTCGTAGATCGTCCAGTCGCCCACCGGCGTGGTGAAGCCGGGCTTCGCTGTGGCCACGTTCCAGGTACGCATCACGCGGAACCCGTCGTAGAGATCGAGCTCGTTACGGTCGACGTGCACGACGATGGTCCGCCCCAGGGTGTCGTCGGCGACCTTCGGCTGCACAGCGCGCGTGTGGAGCACGACGGTGTCATCGCCTGCTGCGAGCGCCCTGCGGACCGCGGACGCCGCGGATCGCAGCGGCACCGTCGAGCCGGTCTTCGCGTGGATGAAGCTGACGCCCGTGAGCCCGCCGTTGAGGCCGATCGATGCATCGCGAGGTGCCACGTAGACGTCTCGCGCGATCCGCCGGATCCAGGCGTCGACCCCCCCTCCCGTCGTCCGGTAATCGAGCGGAAGTTCGACACCCAGGGCCTCACCACGGATCCGGTGCCACGCGCGATCGAACGTCCCCATGCCGTTCGCGGCGCGGAACGCACCGTCGACCGCGCGCTTGACCGCCGCATGACGACCGAGCGCCCCCAGCGTGGTCGTCCAATGATCCTCGCCGATCGTGACCGTCAGTTGGGCACGGAGGTCGTTTCGGACGAGCGATCGGACGGCTCGCGTCGCCTCGGGGCGGGTCATCCCTCCGACGTCGACACCGGCGACCCGGACACCCGGAAGGATCCGATCCGCATGACCGGCTTCGTACCGGTACGCCGCGTACGCGACCCCGCCGAACACGAGCAATGCCACACCGGCCACCGCAACGACGATGGCGATGGGCGGGCCGAGCCCGCGCTTGCGGCTGTGTCGTCCTCTGGCCATGGGGACTATCGGAACCTCTGGATCCGTCGATGATACCGGTGGGAGCGTACCGGGCTCAGCCGGAGGCGATCGTATCCGCCGGTAGCGGGATCCCGATGGCGGATCCATACGATGCGAGCCCCTTCGCTCCTCCGGACGTCGAGGCGCCCAGCGCGACGATCGGCCCGTCGGCCGTGATGAGGACAGCCGCTCGGTCGGCTTGCTCGAGGAATCCCTTCGGAGCTCCCGCGACTCGGCCGGCCGGCACCGTGATCGTTACGGGAGGAGGCGGAGGGCCCGATCCCTGCGTCAGGAGCTGCAGCGTGACCCGAACGGGCGTGGGGCCCGGATCCACCAGCACGAGCTGTGGGTGTGCGGGCTCCCCGTCGACCGTTGGGATCACGACCCATGCGGGAGCTGGCGCCACCGCGCCTCCCGTCGCGGCGTCGTCGCTCTGCTGTCCTCGGGCCCGGAGAGCGGCGACGAACGGCA